>JAEYXN010000293.1 GCA_023431285.1 Bacteroidota bacterium | reverse complement strand
GTTGTAGTCGCCGAGACTTAAGTCCTGTGGACGTCCTTCAAAACTAACGAAATTCCCCAACATGCTATTTTCCAACACCACTGAAGAAATAGCTGTTTCCTTCTGGATGATTGAGTTGCGTATTCTGCTGTCGGAGATCTTTGTTTTCTCGCCTACCGATACGTACGGACCTACGACAGAGTTCTCCAGAACAACTCCTTCTCCGATAAAACACGGTGGAATAACCACAGAGTTTTTAATGACAGCCTTGTCAGAAACAAGCTTTTGATCTTTGATGAATTCAAGATAACGCTGATTTGTCTGTACGGTAACATTCTTGTTTCCGCAGTCGAGCCATTCCTTCACTTCACCAGGCATGAGCTTCGCACCCTTCTTGTTCAGTCCCTGCAATGCAGATGTGAACTGATACTCGCCCTTATCCTTAATGTCGTTATCAATGAGGTACTGCATTTCGGCAGCGAGCCCTCCGCCATCTTTGAAGAAATAGATTCCGATGATAGCGAGGTCAGAAACAAATGTTGATGGCTTCTCTACCAGATCAATGATTTCACCATTCTCATTTAGTTTCACTACACCAAACTGCGACGGATCGGCTACCCGCTGAACCCAGATGATGCCATCTTTTGAAGTATCAAGCTTGAAGTCTGCCTTAAACAATGTGTCCGCGAAAGCGACAATCACTTTGCCTGTAAAAAGTTCTTTCGCAAACAGAAGCGCGTGCGAAATTCCCATTGCCTTCTCCTGGTAATATATTTTTCCTTCCGCGCCTACGTCCTGAGCAATCTTCTTCAGACTGTCCTCCACTTCTTTGCCAAAACTTGGATGCACGATAAAACCGATTTTGTCGATTTTCTCCGGACAAACCTTTGCGATGTCTTCCACGAGACGGTGAACAATTGGTTTACCGGCAATTGGTAGCAGAGGTTTCGGTACTGTAAGCGTGTGCGGGCGCATTCTTTTTCCCAGTCCCGCCATTGGAATGATAATGTTCATAGATGTATAAGATGGATTAATTCAAGGCGTTAAATGTATTTCCGTTAAAGGTAGAGAATTCACTTCACCAATTTTCTCAATTCCCCTCTTTCAAAAATAAAAACGATCAACAGAAACACTGCTATCACCGCAGCATGAAAACTTAATGCCAGCCAGGCATTTGAAATCTCTATGCTGTTTACAAGGTAGACCGTAATCGTTGTCGCGATGATGTAGGCTGCGCTTTTGGTTAAGCCGTAAGGGATCGGATAATATTTCTGCCCAACGACATAGCAGATACCAGTCATCAAAAAGTAACAAAGCAACGTGGCAACACTACTTCCTTCATAACCATAAAGTGGAATCAAAACATAGTTGCCAACGATTGTGATTACCGCGCCAATGATTGCGATAATTGTTCCCCAGTATGTCCGGTCCGTGAGTTTGAACCAAACAGAGAAATTAAAGTAGACGCCGAGGAACAGATACGCGAGAAGTAGAATAGGAACGATATGCAGGCCTTCCCAATATTCAGGGTTGCCCAAGAAATATTTGAAGATATCCAGATTGATGCCGACACCAAGAAGTATCACGCAGCAAACGATAACGAAATAATGATTTACCCGTGCGAATAGTTCAGGGCTGGTTTTATCAGACGCGTTCGAAAAGAAGAACGGCTCGGCTGCGTACCGAAATGCAGTTACGGCCAGACTCATTAATACGGCAAGCTTATAGCAAGCTCCGAATACACCCAGAGCGAATTCACTGGACTTGTCTTCGTAAAAACCTGGTGGCAACCATTCCTCAAGCATGACCCTCGAGAACATCTCGTTAGTCATCCCCGCTAACCCGGTGATCATAATTGGATAGCCATAAGTGAACAGGGCACTACTAATATCTTTTTGGATGCGCGGTCTCCAGCTAAGGAGGATCTTACCAAAAAACAGGATGTAGAAGAGGTTAGCCAGAAGATTGGCGATCAATACATAGCCAATTCCAATAGAAGCATCATAGACAACCTTTAGCAGGTAGAGATTCAGTCCAACCAGGATCAGGATGTTCGAAATTTTTCCTACCGCAAACAGAACAGATTTCTTTTGCAGTCTGAGTCTCGCAAAGGGGATCGCAACCATTGCATCGGTAAGCATGATCAGGGCCAGCCATTGAATGTACTGACCTTTACCTTCGATATTTATGAACACAGCGAGATCAGCGGAGAAATAGATCAAAAGTGCCGTGAGAGGCAGGCTTATGGCGACGACGATAGTCTGGGTGAGATTAAAAACCTGGTGTTCCGTCAGGTCGTTCCGCGTGGCAAACCGAAAATATGCCGTCTCCATCCCGAAAAGAAATATTGTATTAACGACCGCGGTATACGCAAACACCTTTGCGATAACGCTATACTCTTCGGGCGCGAATACCTCCGTATGCAGGGTTACTAAAAGAAAGTTAATGAACCTCGGAACGATACTGCCGAGTCCATAAAGAACTGTGTCGCCTGCAAGTCGCTTTATCTTGCTCATTAATCTGCAGCCCTATTCGCCTTTAAAAACAGGTTTTCTTTTTTCCAGAAATGCCGAGGTCCCCTCACGAAAATCCTGAGTGGTCGCACAATCTGCAAAGGCTTTGGCCTCGGCTTCATAACCTGCATTCTCGAACGAGTATGCTGCATTAACGGCTTGAATCATATGAGCGATGGTGATCGGACTTTTGGTGGAGATCTTCTTCAGTAAGTTATGTGCGGCACTTAACATTTCGTCCCGCGATGGAAAAACGTGATTCACCAATCCTAATTGCCTGGCCTCCTCAGCCGGAAACATATCGCCCGACAAGAGGAACTCCAACGCCTTTCCCCTGCCAATTAACTGCGCCAGTCGCTGCGTACCTCCATACCCTGGCACTATCCCCAGGTTTATTTCCGGCTGACCGAATTTTGCATTGGTCGTTGCAAACCGCATGTGGCAAGCCATAGCCAATTCACATCCCCCGCCAAGCGCAAAGCCATTAACGGCTGCGATCACAGGTTTATTGAATGAAGCTATGCTGTTAAACAGCCTTTGCCCCTTGATTGACAACTCATAGGCGTTTTGCCGATCCAGCCCGGAAAACTCTTTTATATCCGCCCCGGCGACAAACGCTTTCTCACCTTGTCCGGTTATAATGACGCCTCTTATATCACCTGATTGGCCGATTTCACTGAAAAGGTTGGTCAGGCGGCTTATGACTTCTTGATTTAAAGCATTTAAAGCTTCCTGCCGCGCAATTGTGACGGTCAGGATGCTTTCATTTATATCAGTTGAAAGGACGCTCATGCGGAAAGAGTGTTTATTGGACGCGCAACTTATTGAGAACTTCCTAGAATTCAATCGACGGGGGTCTGCCCAGCTTATTTTTCGCCTAGTATCATTCCAAAACCTGGCAATCCTTCCCGTTCAGAAAAAATATTCTCAGATCGAGACGAATTCTTAGCACTTCCTTGGCAAAAAGGCGATTCCATGCCGATGTAAGCAATTATTAACTTTTTGTCGATATTGCATCGTTTTTGTTGCCTGGTCCGTCATGAAGTCGCCCAATCTAACCTTTTACGTAGCAATAGGCTGCTGCCTGTTTCTTGCTGCCACTTTTTTCCCCGTGTCAGAAGTCCTGGCCCAGGATTACAATACAGCGTCAAACGGAAACTGGACCACGACCGGATCCTGGACCCGCATTTCCAACTGGGGTCCAATGACCCCGGCAACGACAGGCCAGGGATCCGGAACCATCAATGTCAATCATGACATCACGATGAATGCAAATTACACGACTGGTAGCCCAACCCTTAATATCGCGGCCAATAAAACGCTCACCATTAACGGCAATTTTACTGTGGGAGGCGGAGCTACCGTAAATGTTTACGGAACCCTTTACATTACAGGAAATGCAACTCTTGGATCTAATCTGAGGATAATGCCCGGCGGGAAAGTGGTGGTCCTGCAAACCTTGACTGTGAACAGCGACCGTTATCTTACCGTTGGAACTAACGCGGCCGCTCCTCCGTCACCATATGCAGACCTCGTTGTATATGGAAACCTGGTATCAAACTCAAGCGGGGACGTTCTGGTTGACAGAAACGGTCGCGTCGCGATCTTCGGCAACGTCACTGGATCCGGTGGCGGAACGCTCTTTACAATTAATAATGGAGGACAGGTTTACATAGACGGAAATATTAATCTAACCGGAAACGGTAGCAATATCGTAAACAATAACACCACAAACCCTTACGGCTTATACGTCGGCGGAACCATCTCGAATACAGGCGGTGGCTCGAATACTACGGGCAACAAAGGCGATGAGAACGTCATGCAAACGACGAACCCTCCGTTCTTCAATTGGGTTTCTAACTTACCAAACAGTACTCTTCCTGTAACCCTGCTTTATTTCAGATCTACCGTTCAAGCGGACCAATCCGTTCTGTGCAGCTGGGCAACTACGATGGAGAAGAGCGCAGACTTCTTCGAAATTGAAAGATCTTCCAACGGCCGCGATTTCGTGACTATCGGTCATGTGAAAGCTGTTGGTAACAGCCAGGTTAAACAGACTTATTCATTCATTGATAATAACCCTCTCACAGGACGTAACTACTATCGCCTGAAAGAAGTTGATTTTGACCTGACCGCACAGTATTTCAACATCACTATGATTACAATGGAGTCGGTTGAAAACATTGATATCTATCCAAACCCGACTTCTTCCCTGAATGAGACGAAAGTAAAACTCAACTTCGAACCGAATCAAAAGACCTTCATCCGCATCATGGATAACGCCGGAAAAGAGGTCTATCGATCTGAGATCTCAGGATTCGAGACAATAATCCCGTCAGACCTTCCTTCGGGAGTGTATATCGTTGTCGTGAAGAACTCTCAAACAGATTTACGCCAGAGATTAGTGGTTCACTAATCTGAATGCTGAAAATGATAGTGTGGGAGCTTGGCCAGGATTTCATGAGTCATTGCCTTTAAGTCGAACGATGGCTTCCAGCCCCAGTCGGATCTGGCGCGGGAGTCATCGATTGAGGCAGGCCACGTGTCGGCTATCTGCTGTCGGAAATCCGGTTTATAAACAATAGAAAATTCATGCATCACTTCCTTGATCTCTCTCGCAATCTCTGAAGGAGTAAAACTCATTGAAGCGATATTGTAACTGGAACGGATCTTAATACTTTCAGAAGGGGCGTCCATCAAATCCAGTGTCGCCTTGATGGCATCATCCATATACATCATTGGAAGACGGGTGTCTTCACGCAGAAAGCATTCATACTTCTTTTCCGCAAGAGCCTTGAAAAAAATATCAACAGCATAGTCCGTTGTTCCTCCACCGGGAGCGCTTTTGTATCCAATCAAACCCGGGTACCGAATGCTTCGCACATCCAGACCGTATTTATTATGATACCAGGCACACCACCGCTCCCCTGCCAGTTTGCTGATTCCATAAACCGTAGTAGGATCCATTACCGTATCCTGAGGTGTATTCTCACGGGGGGTGCCTGGTCCAAATACAGCGATCGAACTAGGCCAGTAAACTTTAGATATCTTAAAATTGACAGCGGCTTCAAGCACGTGGAATAAACCGTCCATATTAAGTCGCCATGCAAAGGCGGGGTTCTTTTCTCCGGTAGCAGAAAGGACTGCAGCCAGATGGTACATCTGCGTAAACCTGTTCTTCTTGATGAACGCGTTTAACGCAGACTGATTCAGCACATCCAACGCCTCGAAATTCTGATATCGATGCGAGACAGGCTCCTTGATATCGGTGGGTACCACATTCTCAACTCCAAACTTTGCGGCAAGCTGCTCTGTAAGTTCCGACCCCAACTGCCCTCCGGCACCGATTACTAGAATTCTTTCCTTTTCCATTGTTTGAATAGGTCGCGAAATTACCAAAATTTAACATTGCCTAATATACGTTAGGCGGTTTTCAATTAACTTGCGTCGTGAATTTTGAAGAGTATCTCTGTTCGAAAAAAATTGATTCCTCCCTTTTCAAGAGTGAAGAGGCAGCCCTCTGGGAAAGCTGGCAGGCCGAATTTGATCAGGTCCATCCTTCCAGCTTTACTTCACAAAAGCTTTATCTGATCAATCCGATAAGACGAAAGTATCCCCTTAGGGTCGAGGAAACTAAAAAGCCAGAACAACCAACAGGTCACCCCGCAACCTCAACTTCGCAGGAAGCCCCCACTGTTTTGCCTAACGAAGAAAAAGCGCCCCCGCCAAAACCAGCGGTCGCAAGACCAGTCTTCCGACCCAAACCAAAAATGAGCTAAGAATGTACAAGAAGATAAAATCACAGCTGGAGAACGAGCTTTCCGGCATTAAGGAAGCTGGCCTTTATAAGAGAGAAAGAATAATCACTACTCCTCAGGGGGCAGAGATTCAAACTTCCGACGGACTAAGGGTAATTAACTTCTGTGCTAATAACTACCTGGGATTGTCTTCCCATCCCCGCGTCATTGAAGCAGCAAAACGTGCGATCGATACCCATGGCTATGGGATGTCGTCAGTTCGGTTTATCTGTGGTACCCAGGATACTCACAAAATTCTTGAACAAAAGATCTCTGAGTTCCTTCATACTGAAGACACCATCCTATATGCCGCGGCTTTCGACGCGAACGGAGGCGTCTTCGAACCTCTCCTTGGTGCCGAGGACGCAATTATTTCCGATGAGCTTAATCACGCTTCTATCATCGACGGGGTACGCCTCTGTAAAGCGATGCGCTACAGGTATAAGCATAATGATATGGCTGATCTGAGAAAACAACTTGAGGATGCTCGTGCCGCGAATGCCAGGAATATCATGATCGTCACGGATGGCGCATTCTCCATGGATGGCACGATTGCTCAACTCGACAAGATATGCGACCTCGCTGACGAATATGACGCCCTAGTGATGACCGACGAAAGCCATTGTACAGGTTTCCTCGGCAAGACAGGACGGGGCGTTCCGGAGCTATGCAACGTGATAGATCGTGTGGACATTATCACTGGTACTCTAGGCAAGGCGTTGGGCGGCGCTTCCGGGGGATTTACATCAGGAAAGAAAGAGATCATTGAACTATTGCGTCAACGATCACGCCCATACCTGTTTTCGAATACACTGGCTCCAGCAATTGTCGGCGCGTCGATTGAAGTGTTTGACATGCTGTCTGAGACCACAGAGCTACGAGACCGCCTGGAAGAGAACACACAATACTTCCGTGAGAAAATGACTGCGGCAGGATTCGACATCACGCCCGGGGTGCATCCCATCGTTCCGATCATGCTTTACGAAGCGCCATTGGCTCAGAAGTTCGCCGAGACCCTCCTGGAGAAGGGTATCTATGTCATTGGATTCTTCTACCCTGTGGTTCCCAAAGGAAAGGCGCGCATCCGCGTACAAATTTCAGCAGCGCATACGAAGGAACACCTTGAGAAAGCAATCAAAGCATTCACAGAAGCAGGAAAAGAACTTGGAGTATTGAAGTGATTTAATTCACAGAACGGCTCAACGTCTTGCTTTTTTCAGCTCTTACGGAAAGTTTTTCCAGCGCAGACCGAACAGTCGCGGTAGAGAAAAAGTAAAGATTATCTTTTTTACCACGGAACCTCACTCTGCACAGATTGAGAATGGGAACGATTTGTATGGACTTCACTTCAGGCCATTCGAACCGGATGTTATAGTGTCCTTCAAGAATGACAAACTTGTTCTTACCGATAGCAACACGCTTGATCTTTTCGCTCACCTTCGCAAACAGGATCACAAGCAGAATACCAAGGAAGATGAACATGCTATCGAAAGCAAAATTGAAGAGGGTGAACTCGTCAAGATAAAGCAGGACAAAGCCTGTCATCAGTTGCACGAGTGCGACCGCGAGGAGGAAATATTTTGCAAAGTAGAATTTAACCGGGCTTGCTTCAACCATAATCCAACGCGCTTAAACCTATCGATCTTACGAAATATCCAGCTGCAAGTTACAAACCTCAGGGCTTTAGCACAACGGGAAAGTCCTGCCCGCGGCTAAATGTATAAGGGTATTGTGGTTTCCCTTTCAACTTCCGGGTCATCTCCGGAACCTGATCGTCTATATATGACTTGAGCTCGTAAATAGTAACCTTTCCATCACGCGGAGCACCATCGGCTTCACCCTGTAGTGCCCGCATGAGCACATACGTGAAAAGACCGTGCCCAAGTTCTGTGAACTCTGCGGCAAATTGCTCACTGCCGGCTGAGGCAAGCACATGGATACCTGCACTGCGCGAAAGCTGGGCAATGGCTTTTTCCTCACTGGCACCGCGATTCGCAAGCAATTCAACCGATCCTCCGGATTGACACGCATCCATTACAATAAGTTGCTTTAGCGCTGGAATATTCTTGAGCTTCTGCTGAATGATCCCAGCTTCGATCGCATCCTTCTGAAGTCCATTCTCATCAAAAAGCCTCAGATTCTCCGTAGGAATGAAGTAAAACTTATCATCAACCATGCTCCCATGCCCCGCATAATATAAAATGAACACATCCTCCTGCTGAATCTCTCTGCCAAGTTCATCGAGCTTATTCAGGATATTTGCCCTGCTTGCATCGCGATCATAGAGTGTATGGACTTTAATTTCCTTGAATAATGCATTTGCATTCTGATTCACGATCTCCGAAAACGATACCGCGTCAGGTTTTGCGTAGTTGAGATTTAATTTAGGATTTCGATACTCA
Source organism: Bacteroidota bacterium (assembly GCA_023431285.1). Lineage (GTDB taxonomy): Bacteria > Bacteroidota > Bacteroidia > Cytophagales > Cyclobacteriaceae > Ohtaekwangia. The sequence continues at coordinate 9,184 of JAEYXN010000293.1, read as the reverse complement.
TTAATTCCCACCGCCAGCAAATGACATGTGCTATGTCGGGTCTCCGATTCGGTGAATAATTCAACAGATCGCGGATCGGATTCAACATTATCCAGATTAGATGCAATCGCCGTAAAGGAATTATTCCCACCAATCAAACTGACTTCTTTCTTGAAGGTTACCACTTCCCCATCCTTTCTCGGATATGAGACATCGGATTCCGGAATTGGGATACTCTTTCCATTATGCATCACCCGGAGCTTCTGAACCCCGCTACCCGAGTTGATCATCCGCACAAGCAGTTCCGCCTTTTCATTTGGAAGAGGAACAATGGCCACCTTGACAATCGGCGGAGGCGACTTCTTTAGCTTGTTTTCAATTCCCTTCGGCGCGCCATCTCCTCCGCGGGATTGAAAGATCTTTGGTAAAAGGTCGGGACGATAGAACTCATGAAAGAATTGATCTACACTATAAGTTCGCAATCCCTCGACAAAGTGAATGTACTTTCGTGCACCATCTGTTCCATTAAAATATCCATCCCGGTTCTTAACCAGCCAGTCGAATTCTCCAAGGTGGATATGCTCAAAGAATTCCTTACCAGTTTCAAGATTCCAGAATTTGATTACGCCATCGACACTGTGGCTTAGCAACATTTTCCCGTCAGGACTAAAGATCAGGGAGGTCACTTCAGCATTGTGCCCGTGAAAGCTTTTCAATACGGTGCCCGTACCAGCATCCCACAGACGTATCACACGATCAGCGCCAGCAGATACGATCTGGTTCTCCTGCGGACTAAAAATAGCTGTGTGTACTGCTGATGTTGAATGAACAAACTTTCTTATTGCGAGACCAGAGGCGATATCCCAGAGCCGGACTGAACCATCCCACGAAGAGCTCAGCAGCGTTCGCCCGTCCTTCGTGACAGCCAACGAAGAAATGATTCCGGAATGCCCCACAAAGCTCCTTACAACGGACCGGGTATCCCGTTCCCACATCTGAAGAGAGTTATCCAGTTGCCCTGTGAATACGTATAGATCATTAGGATGAAACAATGAAACATACGCTGATGAATTCTCCAGATTAAACAAGGTTTCCATCTTACCTGTGACACGATCATGAATTTTCATCGTGCCATCCCAGCTGGAGGAAATGATCTTAGTTTCATCATTGCTAAAATGAATGTCGAAGATGGGTTCCCGGTAAGATTGAATAACCGTAAGAGAGTCTCCCTTCGCTAAATCCCAAACCACTATCTTCCCGTCGCCTCCACCCGAAACGAGAATCTTTCCGTCACGCGTCTGGTCATAGCAAAGCGCTGCTTTTTTGTGGCTACTGTAGGTCATCACAGCCTTTCCGGTGGCCATATCCCAACGCCGAACCGTCGTCCCGAATTTCCCTTTGATCAGCGTTTTTCCATCTCTTGAGAGAAGAAGGTTGTTCTTATAGCGAATGTATCGTGCGATATGGCTTTCCCAGTAGAAATTTGCATCGTAGTTCAGTCCGCCCTGATCCTGCTCAGCGAGAAATCCTGCGAGAGGTTTAGCGAAATTTCCTTCTCTAAAATTCCACCGCATGACAGTATTGTCATCACATGCGATAAGCAATACTTTTCCATCAAGCGCAAACGCAACCCTGTTGAAATTGCCCTTCTCCTGTGCCTCCACTGTGGAAACAACATCCCCTTTCGAATTCAGAATATCAATCTTCTTCTCCGTCGACAGTGCCAGCAACTTACCATCTCCTGAGACAGCTATTCCCCGAAGCTCAGAGATCTCGGAGTAATACTCGTCCACCGCCATCGTCGAGAGATTCAGCCTGCGAAGCTTCGTATGCTCACTGGCAATGTAGAGAAACTTGTCATCAGGAGAGAACGCCGAGATTGTCCCGCATCCACCGCACGATCCGGAAGGATATTCTATCGTCTTTACGAGCTCCCAGTTCGCGGTTGAGTAGATTGTCAACTTTCGATTATCCTCACCAATGGCAAGATACTTTCCACTGTTGCTGAAAGTGACATGAGTACCGGCTCCTAATCCCTTATCAGGATAGACAGAGAACTTCGCCAACGGAAGGGCTGCTGGCCAGCTGAAGACGCGCGCGGTGTCGCCAGTACCTGTGTCATTGTATCCTCCATAAACAAAGAAACGACCGCGCGGGTCGAAAGCTACGGAAGAGATATAGTCCGTAGTGACGATGGACCTTGATTCTTTCCCGGTCACCAAATCCCAGATCTTGATTGTCTTGTCGTTGCTTCCACTGATCAGGAATTTCATATCCGGAGAAATGGCAGTCGATGTGACTGAAGCCTGATGGCCGAGGAAGCTTCTTACCTCGCGCCCTGTTTGAAGATCCCATAGCTTGGCAGTCTTGTCACGACTTGAGGATACGACGAAATTGCTGTCACTACTTACTTGTATGTCAAGCACAGCGAGCTCGTGGCCTTTCTGGATAACAGTTTCCATCTGGGCGTTCGCCGCCCATGAAAGCAGGCATAGCGCAACACAGATTCCGCGGAGATACAGAGGTAAATCAGAATTTTGCCGAAACCGACGACTCGGTCTCTTCTTCCGGCAGGTCTTCCCAGTTAGCAGGTTCATTGTTATGGAGATACTCGAGAATCTTTATTTCGACATGTTTCAATTTCAATCCCCGGAGGTATTTACCATTCCTGGCTAAAACCAATCGTCCTGTTTCTTCAGAGATCGCCATAACAAGAGTATCGGTATTTTCAGACATACCGACAGATGCCCTGTGACGCAATCCAAAATTAGGGGGAAGGTTATCGTTCTCGCTCACCGGCAGCACGCATCTGGCAGCCTTCACGCGTCCTTTGTGTATGATTACGGCACCGTCGTGCAATGGCGAATACTTATTAAAAATTGCGAGCAGTAGCCTCTTCGTTACCTGAGCATCCAGCGCGTCACCGGTTTCAGCATAGAACTTAAGTTCGCTGTCGCGTGAAAAAACAATCAGGGCACCGGTCTTCGCAGCCTTCAGCGCCTTGGAAGCTTCAAGCACCTGCGTTACATCGAAATCTTCCTGATACTGGTTTTTCCAGTTGCCAATAGTCCGGAACAGATTTTCCCTGAACTCTGTACCCCTTCCGATCACAAGCAGAAACTTCCGGATCTCAGGCTGGAACAGTACGATCATGGCGAGCACACCCACTCCCATGAATTGACCGAGTATAGTAGCGAGAAGTTCCATCTGAGCCGCCCGCACGATGAGATAAACCAGGTATAGTGCCAGTATCCCCAGAAAGATATTCATGGCAATACTTCCCTTGATGAGCTTATAAACCTGGTACAACAAAATACTTACAAGTGCGATATCGATGATATCCACCAGGCTGACTTCGAGAAACCCAAGTTTAAAAAGCAAGACCATTATTCACAAAGGTACATTATTGACTCGTGCCGCGACCCTGATCAGCTCATAACTTTTCACATTTGGCAATGAGGGTAACCGCTTCAACCGCTTCCTTCACATCATGTACGCGCAGAATAGATGCACCCTTCATCAATGCCAGAGTATGCAACACGGTAGTTCCGTTCAATGCTTCGTCGGGTGTGACTTTCAATGTTTTCCAGATCATTGACTTTCGCGAGATTCCGACCAGAAGAGGACACTCCAGAACGTGAAGGAGCTCGAGCTTTCGAAGTAATTCAAATCCCTGCTTCTGTGACTTTGCAAATCCGAAACCCGGATCAACGATAACGTCTTTCACTCCGGCGTCACGCAAGCGCAGGACTCTTTCCTGCAGCCAGGAGATCAGCTCCATCATAAGGTTGTCGTATTGCGTCAGGCTTCCCATCGTTTCAGGCGTTCCTCTTGAATGCATCAGAATGTAGGGGACCCGCAATTCTGATATAACCTTAAACATCGCCGCATCACGCTCTCCTCCCGACACATCGTTCATAAGGTCTGCGCCGGCATAAACAGCCTGCCGTGCGACTTCACTCCGAAACGTATCACAGGATATGATAGAAGAAGGAAATTCTCTCTTAATGGCGGCTATCGCAATCCTTACGCGCTTCAATTCTTCTTCCTCAGCGACCTCGGGAGCACCAGGCCGGGTGGATGCGCCGCCCACATCCAAAAAGGTGGCTCCGTCTTCAAGCATTTTCCCGGCCTTAGTGAGGATTTCCACCTCATCAAAAGCACGGCTTGCGGTATAGAAGCTATCAGTCGTGACGTTAAGGATTCCCATTATCCGGGGTGTCGTCAGATCGATCAACCTTCCACCAATATTAAGTGAATAGTTTCTTGAAAATACCTTACTTTCGGCGGCAGGTTTCATACTGGATTTCCGGGTTCGAAACCGAAAGTAACAAAGTTTTGACGTCTTAAACAGCACGGTCTTGATCGAAAAAACGACGCAGGAATACCAGGAAGTGATCAACATCTGCAGTTCACTCTTCGAAAAGAAAACGCGTGATTACGGAACCGCATGGCGCATCCTGCGACTGCCCTCGATCACTGATCAGATTTTCATCAAGGCACAACGAATCAGAAGCATTCAGGAGAAAGGCACACAGAAAGTGGACGACCCTATCAGGGACGAATTCATCGGTATCATCAACTACTGTATCATCGCCCTGATTCAGATCCGCCTTGCAGGAAACACCAAACTCGAACTCTCCTTTGAAGAGCTCAAACCACTATATGATGAAGCGGTTAGTGAAACGCTCAGCCTCCTTCAAAACAAAAATCACGACTACGGCGAGGCGTGGCGTGAAATGCGCGTGACATCAATCACCGACATCATCCTTATGAAATTGCTTCGCGTCAAACAAATTGAAGACAATAACGGACGGACATTGGTAAGTGAAGGAGTCAAAGCGAATTATCAGGACATGATCAATTACTCCGTGTTTGCCATGATCCTCCTGAAGGATTAAGAATATTACTATGAAGATTATCGATCAGTTTTCCAGGTTCTTTGTCGGTCTGTTGTTCATCTTCTCAGGCCTGATCAAACTCAATGATCCCATCGGAACGGAGATCAAAATGGAAGAATACTTCGAAGTGTTCGCCGCAGACTTTCATTCACTCTTCCTGATCTTTAAGCCTCTCGCGCTGGAGATCGGGCTGATCATGATCGTACTCGAAATTGTACTGGGGGTAGCGGTGCTCATCTATTACAGGATGAACATCACTGCGACGCTGTTACTCATCCTGCTTGTGTTCTTCACTTTCCTTACAGGATACTCACATTTTACAAACGCTGTTACCGACTGCGGGTGTTTCGGCGACGCCATCAAACTTACTCCAAAGGAGTCTTTCATAAAAGACCTCATTCTGATGGTCTTCGTTCTTCATTTGTTCTGGTACCGGAAGAAATATCAACCCGTACTCTACACGCGCGAAGGAAACATTGTAATCGGAGTGCTCACAATCCTCTGTACCGCCATTGGAATCTATGCGATTCGCCACATGCCCTTTATTGATTTCCGTGCATACAAAATCGGAAACAACATTCCTGAACAGATGCGGCCCGCAGAGCAGCCTGTCTTCGAATACGTGTTTGAAAGAAAGGATAACGGCAAGGAGGAGCGTTCTGCAAAATATCTGACCGACACCACACTGTATAAATACAAGAGTATCGTCCAGCTTAATGAGGATAAAACAAAAGCAAAGATCACTGACTACGCAGTGTCTTCACCCGAAGGAGAGGATATGACGCAGGCCACCTTCGAGGGTACCAAGTTGCTTCTAATCATTTACGACGTGAACAAAGCGTCGACAAGTAATATCGAAAAGGTCCGAAGCCTGGTGAAAGAGCTCGACGGAAAGATTGATATCATGGCGCTGACGGCATCCAGCAGTGCTGAATTTGAAGCTTTCCGCCACGAGAATCAGCTCCCGGTTCCATATTACTTCGTAGACGCTACAGTTCTGAAAACGATCATCCGGTCAAATCCTGGTATTGCGATCTGGCAAAACGGAACTGTCAAAGGAATGTGGCACCACAACGATACGCCTACTGCTGTCGGTGTAATGGACGCCCTGGAATAGAAATATGAAAATCTATCTCATCGGCATGCCGGGATCCGGAAAAAGCACGCTCGGGAAACAGCTTGCCGAAAAGCTTGACGTGCCGTTTGTTGACCTGGACCAGCAAATCGAAGAAGAGGAGGGAATGCCTATCCCTGAGATTTTCTCCACCAAAGGCGAGGATTATTTCAGATTAGTTGAATCACAGAATCTGCTTGGCCGGACTGCCTCAGAAAGCAGCTTCGTGCTCGCAACAGGTGGTGGGGCCCCCTGTTTTCATGATGGAATCAACCACATGAACGCCTCAGGACTCACCGTCTACCTTCAAGTCTCCATCACAGAACTTGTAGAAAGAACCGCCAGAAGAAAACACCGGCCCCTTCTTGTTTCCGAAAACAACATTGAACTTCGCCACCGCCTGGAGTCACTGCTTCAAAAAAGAGAGGCGATATATCAGAAGGCAAAGATTATTGTGAGCAACCCGTCTGTCGACCTGGTTCTCGAACGCATCCGTACTAGAATGTGAACCCGAATGTCAGCAGATAGCTGGTCCGTTTGAACTCTTGCGTTGCCAATGGATCAGCATCCCCGACAAAAGTGAAGTACGGCACCCGTTCTGAGTTAGTCGTTGAATAGTTCACACCGAGGTCGACAAAAAATCTCTGAAGTCGTGCCCCAATACCCGCAGCGTATGTTTGTATTTCACGGTTTGCAGAACGAGTCACCGGCTCTGCCATCTGTCCATAACCCGCTCTGAACCGAAGAAACTCATGACGAAACTCTGCACCGATATTCCAATTGATCACCGAATTGTAAGAGGCCCTGATGTCATCATTATCAGCAGCAAACTCACCTGCGATCTCAGAGCTGTATTTTGCTTTTCCGTAGTTTACGTATTCAATGTTTCCGGTCAATAATCCGAATTTCTGAATCAGGGCCAACCCGGCGTTCAATCTCATAGGCGTAGTGATATTGTACTCGTACACCTGCTCTTCAGGAAACTCCTGATACACATCGCCCAGAACCTCGTCTTCAAAATATTCGAAGTTATTCCATCGGCTGTCGATCCGCGCGTGGTACTTATCTGTAATACCATAGAATGTTGGCGAGGTATAGGACACACCTACCTGCAGAAAATCTACTGGCCTTGCGATCACTCCAAGGGCGAGGTTCACTCCTGAACCTCTGATATTATAACGCTCGGTGATATTAAAATTGGAAAGAGCTTCCGGCGCTCCGTCGTTGTAGTCAAACTGGTCTTCGCGAAATACCTGGCTTAGTTTATAGCGAAGACTCGCAATACCAATGTTGATACCCGCGAAGAACCTGTCAGAAAAATTTGCACCGTATGAAAGATTCCACTGCGCCTGCGAGCCTTTTCTTTCACTTATTTCTGTTTGTCGAACCCGGGAAAAGTCGAGCACGGTTCCATATCCAATGACATTTCCATTTTGATTATACATTTCTTCGGTGAGATAATTATTATACGCCAGCGCTGTGAGACTATAGAAGTACGCTCCCGGGCGATCGATGTAAAGCAATTCTTCCGGATCTATTGTTCCGGCGTCTTCAATAAAAAAGTCAATGATTGAATTCTGATCGTTCACTCCCTGATAGCGGAAATCCTGATGAAGATCGTTGGTACGGGTGTAACTGATTCCGAAAGATCCACCCAGGAAACCACGCTCATTGTTTGTTGGGGTATTCAACACAAGACTGAAACCTGGAACACCAAATGTTGAACGTGACTCTATTGGCGAACTCACTCCATAATACACACCCGAAGAAGAAATGAAGTTCAGTGCGGGCGTAATCGTCACTTCATTCCTGTTGTACAGACCCAGACCTGCGGGGTTTACTAATGCCGATGAATAGTCACCACCCAGAGCAGACATTGGTCCACCCATTCCCTGAACTCGTGCGCTTACAGTGGGTTTCACCCTTGAGAACAGCAAGGCGTTGCTAAGAAAATCCTGCCCGAGGACAAGATTAACAGGCAATAGAAGAACTATAAAGATGAGCTTTTTCATCTTCCAATGGTTTTTACAATGTTATAAACTTGTTTATCTACCGCGGCTGGAGCGCGAACCAGATCCACCCGAGTTACCCGATCCTCCGCTGCTTCTGGAACCTCCGTCGCTGCCGGAACTTCTCGAAGGACTGTAAGAGCTGTTCGAGTTGGAATTGCTTCTATTGAAACTGGAATTATTATTCGAGTTTGAGTTGGAGTTTGACCAGCTCCGGTTACTATTATTCGTGTTGCTATCTGACCACGAAGAGGATTTAGTCCGTCCGGTTGAATTGTTGGATTCTGTTCCTGTCGTCGTAGTCGCTGGTGCGGTCTGCGTTCTCCAAGAGCGATTGTAATACTCTGGTCTCGACTCGGTTCGTGTCCCCACCCGACCGTTGGCATCAGATCTGCTTCTGCCGGTGTTTGTATATCCGGAAGAAGATGACGGGCTCACCCGGCTGTTCATAGCATTCTGTGTGCGGCTGATATAACTACTGCGTGAATTCCTTTTGCTATAGTTCTCTCTTGATCTTCCGTCTTCCACAACGATCACACTCGGATAGCGTCCCCAGCCTCCTCCGTAACCCCAGCCACCGTAGTAAGAGGACCATGGTGAGTAGAACGAAGAATAGTACGGGTCGCCCCATCCGAATCCGTGCGGGTATCCATAATTATATCCATTACCCCAGCCATAGTTCCAGTTGTTGCCCCAGTAAAAACTGAAAGAGCTTGAGAAACCTGAGCGGAAGTATGGATTATACCAGGGATTGTTAAATGACGAATAGTACCCGCCATAGTACGGCGAGTTCCAGTCGTAGATTCCAGCTCCATAGTAGCTGGAGTTATACCAGGAGTTTGAATAGTAATCGTTGAAATTGTTGTTCCAATTATTCAACCTGTTATAATTCTCATAGCGATAATTCTGCACAAAATAATCCTGATTGTCCTCCTGCATCATTTCTGCATTTGACCTCGCCGAATACTCAGGATTTGTATTTCTTGCCGAGTAGCTGTCTGTAGGATTGTATGTTTCAGCTTCAACTTCGCTGACACGCTTGGACTCACGGCTGGAAGAATATGCAACCTGCGATGCTCTGGCCTCCCTCAGCTTCTGGCGGTCCTTCGAATTGAAGTACATATCGTCATTTTCAACTTGCTGGGCAGCGACACCAAATGCCATCAGACCCAGAAGAGAGG
>JAEYXN010000281.1 GCA_023431285.1 Bacteroidota bacterium | reverse complement strand
CTTCCGACCAGGGGACGGTATCAGTAGAGGTGGTGGTAGGTTCTGAGATCATAGGAGGGTCAATGTTTATTGGTGATGTATTCTGTAAAACGCTGGAAAGTGGGAAAACCTGATGCGCGACCGAGTATTTCGTTCAAAAGCGGGTTTATTCTATCATTCCCGAATCGCAGGAAAGCAGAGACGGTGTCCGTTTCGCGCGGCTGTTTCACCAGGTAATCGTTGAATTTCTTTTTCCACGCAGGGAGATCAAATCCGAATCGGTCGTGCAACTCGTCCCATGCATAGGATATATGCATTTCCGAGAATTCATGGACGGACTTCCTCTCCCTCATAATGTTACTAAAGTAATGAGTTGTAAATGTATAAAAACTAATCACATTAGTTTAAAGATCTGTAGTTTTTTATGCGGGCGATAGTATGTCAGTCACACAGTGTATGGGACTCTTATCGGTCACATCTGCTCTTCAACGTTTAAAGGGTGACATTCAATATCGGTAGGCTTTTCTTCGTGCCACCAAACATTCATCTAAACTCATAAACTATTAAGAAATGATATAACAACTGCCCACCCCGTCTTGTTGTCTTTCCGCTTCTTACTAATCGGTTCATCCTGTGGAATGTACTCCACGAAACTCCGCGAAGAAATGAAAAGATCACACCTTATACTCTTAACTTTTTTTCTGATCGCCTTCTCTGGCCTATCCTTCAATGTCAACGCTCAGCATACCTTCAAAACCACTCCCAAAAGTGTGATTGGTTATCTTGAATACCTGCCGAAAGACTATCATACCAATAGTTCGAAATATCCAGTCGTGATATTTCTGCATGGCAAAGGGGAGAAGGGGCCAAATACGCGCGACAAAGCCACTCTTTCGCGCGGAATCTCCAGCGTTGAAAAGTTGGGGCCTCCTTATTATGTAAAGAAGGGGACACAATTTCCTTTCATCCTGATCTCACCTCAACTGAAATCAAATTATGGAGACTGGCCTCTTGCATACATTATGGAGGTGATTGATCATGTAAAGAAGACCTTACGTGTGGATCCCAGCCGGATTTACCTCACAGGACTTAGTCTTGGTGGCGGAGGCGTGTGGAAGGCTGCTGAAGAACGCCCTGAAATATTTGCAGCGGTGGCGCCTGTCTGCGGAAGCTGGAACACAGTTTCAAGAGCAAAGAGAATTGCTGACCAGAATCTTCCTGTATGGGCTTTCCATGGCGACAAAGACAATACGATTGCATTGTCTGTCACCCATCGCATGATCGAAGCTATAAACGTATTCAAGCCTAACCCACGCGCGAAGATTACCATATATAACGGCGTGCGCCATGAAGCGTGGCTCAAAGCATATGTACCAGATCATTCCATACATAACCAAAATGTTTACGAATGGATGTTGAGTCATCGCAAGAAGTCTGCTACTTCTTCTCAGCAACAACAGCAGGAGCAGAAAAGCGAAGAGAAACCTGCGAACAAGCCACCTGTTGTAAGCGCGGGAGCAGACAGAGAAGTGTCTGCCGATGCGAGTCGTTTCGAAATATCAGGGTCTGGTTCTGATCCCGACGGAAAGATAGCTTCCTGGCAATGGACGAAGTTATCAGGTGGTAATGTGAAGATGGAAAACGCAAATTCAGCCAGGCTTGTGCTCAAGAATTTTTCAGCTGGCGTTTATGTGTTCCGTCTTACTGTACGGGACAACGATGGAGCCACGCGCACTGATGATGTCCGTCTGACGGTTCGTGCATCAACGCGTCCTGGACTGCAAGCCTATGCGGGGCCCGATCGCTATCTGAAACTGCCAACGAGTTATTACACTATCTCCGGCGGTGCGACGTCGAAAGACGGGAACATCACTTCGTATCAGTGGAAACAACTGGACGGCCCGGCGCTGAAGCTTGGCGATCTGAACAGTCGTGTCCTCAAAATCTATGATGTGAAAACCCCGGGAAAAAGGACCTTCGTGCTCACAGTCCGCGACAGCAAAGGCAGGGCTGCCGCTGACCACGTGAGAATTACCTTTTCGAAATAGCATCTCTTGAGGAACAATCCCGGGTGAAGACAACAGTTTTCATCCGGGATGTTTCTATCTCATTCAGAAAACTGGCAGATAAAGGAGGCGACTCCCCGTCCTGCTGGCCCGTTATTTTTAGGTGTTCGCCTAAAAAAGACTTATGAAACATTTGAATATGATGGTGCTGGCGGCCCTCGCCCTTACCATGACAAGCTGTGAACTTGTTGGTGATATCTTTGGCGCCGGGGTGTATACGGGCATCTTCCTCGTAGTTTTCGTCGTCGTGCTTATTGTAGTCATTATATCAAGAATCTTCCGCCGATAATTTCGTGCGCTGCTGAAATTCCTTATGTTCGCCCCGGTGGAAACGGCGGAGTTAATAGCAATAAAAAAAGGTCTTCTTACAACGACCGTAGACCGGTTGGAACAAAGCCTTCAACAGCTGGAACAGGCGATGTCCGATCTGAAGACCTCCGCCGGCGAAGAAACAAAAAGTTCTGCGGGTGACAAATACGAGACAGGCAGAGCAATGATTCACCTGGAACTCGAGAAGCTTTCAAGCCAGATGAACGAGCATTTGAAAGCCCTCGCTTTTCTGAGGAGCCAAAATGTAGAGAGGTTCTCCGAATCCATTCAGACAGGCGCACTGGCTGAAACTTCTTTTGGCAATTATTTCTTCCTTGTCAATGGCGGCGAAGTCAAGCTGAAAGACATTTCATATAGAGTGATCTCCCTTGCTTCACCCTTGGGAAAAGCCCTCAGAGGTCATACTCAGAATCAGGAGATTCAATTTAATAACCGGACAATTTCGATCCTCAAGGTCTACTAACCATTGTCCCTGATTCCCTTCCAATCTTCACAATACCATGTTTCCCAACTAAATTTGGGGTATTTTAACACCCCGATAACAATTTACACTGTCCTGAAAGAACCGGAAGACAGTTGTTTTGCGTTATTTAGCCTGGCCGGAGCACCGGCACAATGACAATTACATGGACCAGTCTTTTCTTAAAACGCTTTATAATTCGCATCAGGCCTGCCCGACGTGCCCGTCCCCTGCAGAGGTGACCAAATTCTTCACTGACCTGCTGGGAACATTGTTTGCGGAATGCACACAGCTATCATTCGCCAATGAAAAAGCTTTTGAAGTTCACATGGGCGGTTTAGTTGCCGAACTCGAAAGAATCATTCGGTATAACCCTTCGAAAGCCGGCGCCGACGGCCCCGCGCAGACCGGGATTTTCTTTGACACCCTTCCTTCCATTTATCAGCAAATCCAGAATGACGTCACAGCGATGTACGAAGGGGATCCGGCTGCAAAGAGCAGGAGCGAGGTGATCCGGACGTATCCTGGTTTCTATGCTATCGCTGCTTATCGGATAGCCCATCAGTTATATACGCAGGGTATTGATGGCATTCCCAGAATAATCACCGAACACGCTCACAGCAAGACTGGAATAGACATTCATCCTGCTGCGAATATTGGCAATCACTTTTGTATCGACCACGGCACCGGGGTGGTCATCGGTGAAACGACGGTCATCGGAAATCATGTCAAGATTTATCAGGGAGTAACCCTCGGTGCACTCAGCGTTAACAAGGAAGACGCCGAGAAGAAAAGACACCCCACACTGGAGGATGACGTAGTAGTTTATGCAGGGGCCACGATTCTCGGCGGAGAAACAGTGATTGGCCGCGGCAGCGTTATCGGTGGCAACGTATGGCTCACACGCAGCGTCCCCGCCTTTTCCAAAATCTATTACCAGGCCCGTATGTTCAACGGTGATACTAATGAGACTGATCTCGTGGTATTCAAAGCCGGAAACGACTAAGCTCACATCATGAAACTTATCGAACTCATAGGGAATACTCCTCTTCTGGAGCTTGTAAACATTCCAGTCAACAAGAATGTAACTATTTACGCCAAGCTTGAAGGCGACAACCCTGCAGGCAGTGTAAAGGACAGAGCCGCTTACGGTATGATCAAAGGCGCTCTCGATCGTGGAGACATCCGTCCTGGTGATAAACTGGTGGAGGCAACCAGTGGAAATACAGGGATTGCTCTTGCTATGATCGCGCGGATCATGGGACTCGACATGACCCTGATCATGCCTGATAATTCAACGCGGGAACGTGTACTCGCCATGGAGGCTTATGGAGCAAAGGTTATTCTTACTCCTTCTGCAAAGACCATAGAATACTCGCGTCAGCTCGCGGAGGAAATGGCCGCCAACGAAGGTTATTTTATTCTTAATCAGTTTGCCAACGACGACAATTATGGGATGCATTACAAGACTACCGGTCCCGAAATCTGGCGCGACACTCACGGTAAGATAACCCATTTCGTCTCTGCGATGGGAACAACCGGAACTATAATGGGTGTATCAAGATTCCTGAAGGAACAAAACCCTGACGTGCAAATCGTAGGTACGCAGCCCACGGATGGCTCATGCATTCCCGGCATACGCCGCTGGTCTCCGGAATTCCTTCCAAAGATCTTTGATCCCACCCGTGTGGATCGAATCATCGACGTAAGCGAGAATGACGCCCGCACTTTTACTAAAAGACTTGCAAGGGAAGAAGGCGTGCTTGCTGGTATGAGTAGCGGTGGCGCACTTTCTGCAGCTATCAGCATCGCTTCAACCCTGAAGTCTGGCGTGATCGTGTTTATTGTATGCGATCGCGGCGACCGATATCTCAGTTCAGATCTTTTTCATTAGACAGTCGGAAAGTCCGGACCAGGTCTGTCATCAGATGGCGCTGCAGTCCTGCCAATTCTTACCTCTCTGTCAATCTGCGTTTGGAGATTCGCATAGAGTACGTCGGCCTCGTCATCTTCAAGTTGTATAGTGATGAAAACACTCTCCGGCTCAACCTGGTTGAGTACGATATCATTCGACTTCGTGATCAACCCAATGACAGCGTCGCGTTCCTCTTCGTTAAAATGAACTTTGTAATTTTTCATAGAGCTGGTTTTTAGTAAGTTTTATTTCTTCTCTTCATCATTCTTGAAAATTCTGGTCAGCACTTCCTTCAAAGGCCGTTTCTTTTTCTCATTCTTCGCAGAATTGTTGCCCTTCGTCGGAAGCTTATCCAGTTTGTAAGCAGATTTTACTCCGGAGAGAATCGACTTCCACCAATAATTGAATACTGATCGCTGCTTGTCCCTTTCAAAAGACACGGTGCCGGTTCGAAAATCATCTTTGTGCTGTTCATTCACTTTCTTGCCCAGCACCAACGCATTAAGAAGCGCAGTCTTAATCCGGCTTACTGATTGTTCGTTCTTACGATTTTGACGAAGACTCAGAACCTTCAATCCTTCGTAGTCAAGACTGACATCCCCACTCGAAGAGTTATTATTATAAGTGAAATTGAACTTTAGATTTCTCATAGTCCCCGATTCTACTTTGATCATCGCGGCAGCGCCAAGCATTTTATTCACGCTCGACATCCTCATGTTTCTTAATGTTCCGGCTACACGGTAAGGTTGAAGAGTGTCGTGAGGGAAAGTAAAGTGCGCGTCAAGATCCCCGGCACCCATAAACCTTGCGGTTGCATGCATCCTGCTGTCAACATTCAGGCGGTTGTTATTATGCAGATGCAGAATGCGGGCGTTCAGTTCATCAAAGAATATCAGTCCGGTAGAGTCGCCATGCTCTGGCATTTCTTCATAGCTTACGAATGACTTCTTCACCTCTAAAGTGTCCACAGTGAGGCTCACAGGAATGCGATGGAGAAGATGTGCAGGCAGCGGGATCTCTTTTGACTGGCGAAAAGGCATCCGTTTGTCGCGATATAGTTTTGCCACCAGCTGAATATCCATTTTATCCAGGCGCAATGTGGGAGAGGGGAAGGTGTACCAATCAATACCACGAAACTTCAGAGACGGAATGAATGCTTCGATATAATCGATTTGTTTCCCTTTCGCCTTCATGAACTTGTCGCGACTGAGCACTGGCTTCACAAGAAATGAGTCTATATCGATACTTCGATTGGTAATCCCGATCCTCGCGTTTCGAACAGAGACCCCGTAATATTCTTTAGTGTAGTTCATTGCAAAGTCCGAAACCAGCACTTCTCCTTTTTGCCAGGTCAACGAATCAAGTTGCTTCGCCAGGAAAAGGTCGGTCATGTATACATCGGACAGGATATGCGCAATTGTATCGTCCTGCGTCTCCTCCGTCAGATATAGATCAATTCTGGGGAAGCTGATGTTATCGATCTCAATATTATTTACTTCAATCTGTCGCTTCGCCGATTTCCCAGTACCAACAAGCGTACTGTTCGTACAATAGGTAACGTACGTTTCGAAAGAATGAATCTTCCCAATGGATAATGTCTTTTCGCGGAGAAAGGGGAAAGGATCGATTCCTTCGATCGTTATATAAGGCAGATATGCATCAAGCCCGTGGGCTATTGAGTCGTTTACAAGAGAATCTTTTCGGACCTTCACCTTCAGTTCATGGATATCAATCCTTCCGTCCCACGCAAACACTTCGAAGTCGTCGTAGGTGATAATGATCCCCTGTTTCTTAAGGCTTCCCAGCTCGTTCTCAATTGCGTCGCGGATCTTGATATATAAAATATAACGTCCCGCGAAAAATGCGAAAGTGCCAAACAGCAACAAGAATACTACTATCCGGATTGCCTTTCCCTTGTTGCGACGACCACTCATATCAATTTCTCATTAAGCCGCTTCCGACGATACCTCTCTCAACTCCTGTTTGAGAAGAGGGCTGATTCCATCAAAGTTCTCCAGGTCAACAAGTTTGTTCAGTTTTTTTAGGGTCAGGATCACTACCGTGAGGGCCTGCACCTCCGTGCGGAACAATCCTTTTCCGCTTTGTTCGTCACGGTCCATCACCAGCGAAACAAACTCGTCCAGATGATCAACCTTCACCCGTGGTTCGTGCTGTTGCCAGTTTGCCGCATAGGCAAGTTGAAGAAAGTCGGGTAACTGATTAAGGAGGGTATTGTTTTCCTCCATCGTTAACGTCTGCCGCAGAGATTGAAGCACTGCAGCTACTAAAATGACAGAGTCCTGAATAGACTCCAGTGATAATTCTTTCCGGATCTGATAGAGGAACCTCATCTCTTCATTTTCCTGGAATTGAGGGTCGGAGTAATTAGCTTCCATCGGTCTTTTTTTTTGCTCTAATAGCAATTTGATACCAGTCAGGTGCATCGCCTCCAGGTGGTAAATCGGCCGAAATCGTCGCCGATCAATCTTCAAAATCAATGGAGCTGGCAGGAAGAAGGGTGTAAATACCCCGAAGTGTGAAAATTTCTCTACTCACCAGCCGCGCGAAAACTGCTCCATCTTGCAAATACGTTGGAATAGATATTTCAAGAGAGCGGATAGACAAAAGAAGGAATATATGGCAATATCAAAAGAAATGCAGAACGTCCCTCAGACGCAGATCGACAACCGCATGGCCAAAGCGAAGCCCGTAAAATTAGGCTGGTCTACTGAGGAGATTGACAACATCACCAGCGTTCTAAATGATCTGCTGGTGAACTATAGCGTGCACTATCAGAAACTGAGAAACTATCACTGGAATGTGAAAGGATCAGATTTCTTCGATCTGCACGAACGATTTGAACAACAGTACAACGAAGCGCGTGAAAACATCGACGAGATTGCGGAACGTATAAGAGTCTTCGGAAAAACGCCACTTAGTACAATGCAGGAGTATATCGATACAGCGGAGATCAAAGAGACCGGCTCTGATCTCTCCTCTGATATCATGGTCCGCGAAGTGCTAAGCGATTTCCGGATACTGCTTCAGTACATGATGGCCGTTGTGGAGGTTGCTGTCGAACAAGGAGACTCAGGTACGGAAGAAATGGTCAAGAAGTTCATCCACGATATTGAAAAGCATCATTGGATGTTGACAGCGTTTCTGGCTAAATGAAATAAACCCAATTAAACATGATACATAACGAAAAGGCGGAGCTTACGCTTATTTATAATTCGGATAAGCATGAGGACAAAAAGGCGAGGGGATACGTCGAATCTCTGACGGGCTTTACTATTAAAACCATCGACCTTTCCAAGGAGTCCATTACTGAAACGCAACTGGCGGAGATTGCTGGTAAGATGAACTGCGGTGTTGAAGATCTTCTCGATCCCACGTTTGATGATCACATCAGTGTTCACAAGGAAGGATTGAAGCTCATGGACCGTCAAAGTCTTCTTACCCTGATGACGCACGACACAAAGCTTATCAACACACCTATCGCTATTATCGGGAAGCATGCCTACAAATTTGGATCGGGTTATGCTTTCATTAAAGAAAAGATGGCGCAGGAGGTTGCGGGCTTGTCGCAGTCAAATCGCGAAGAGCAGAGAGGCGTGAGCCCTTCTAACAGCACCGATAACGACTAAAATATATAATAGTAGCCGGGCCGGATGGATTTATCTGGGTGGTTCGGCTGCTATTTCATTACTCTGAAGAAACCAACCGCCGTTTTCCCGGCGCTATGAAATATTTTTACAGGCATTCCGTTTCTTTGATCAGTATTTTGTGATGGCCGACTTTCTTCAAAAAATCAAACAGTTTTTCGCCAGGTTACTTACATTCTTCCGGCGACAGTCATTGCCGAAAAAGATACTTATTGTTGGTGGGTTATTCGCCACGATGGTCTTTTCCGCTGTCCTATTTTTTGTCTTCCTCGTGTGGTCAGGAACCTTCGGAGAACTACCTGACCGAAAAGAACTCAGTGAAGTTGAAAATCCAGCCGCAACTGAAGTTTTCTCTGCCGACAGTGTTCTGCTGGGCCGATATTTTATCCAGGAGCGCTCTACGATTCATGAAATTCCCCAGTCAGTTGAGCAGGCCTTGCTTGCCACGGAAGATGTTCGGTTTTATGACCATAGCGGAATCGACGTGATCAGTCTGTTTCGAGTTCTGTTCAAATCCATCATTCTCGGAAACGAATCGTCCGGTGGGGGAAGTACTATTACCCAACAATTGGCCAAAAATCTTTATCCCCGGAAAAGCTATCGCCATTTCTCCCTGCCAATCAATAAGGTTCGTGAGATGATCATCGCCTGGAGGCTGGAGCACATCTATGACAAGAAGTCAATTCTTACTCTATATCTGAATACAATTCCCTTTGCCGATAATACTTATGGAATAGAGGCGGCATCGCAGCGATTCTTTTCAAAATCAACCCGCGCCCTGACTTTGGATCAGGCTGCCGTTCTCGTTGGAATGTTAAAAGCCACTCACCTATACAACCCGCGGCTTTTTCCTGAACGCGCGAAACAAAGGAGAGATGTCGTGTTAAGTCAGATGGTGAAGTACAATTATGTCAAGGCTGAAGAATCAAAAAAACTTCAGGCGCAACCATTGCAATTGAAGTATCACCTGATCACCCATCATAAAGGACTCGCCCCATACTTTCGCGCACATCTGAAAAAGGAGCTGTTGGAGTGGTGCAGCACACA
Organism: Bacteroidota bacterium; assembly: GCA_023431285.1. Classification (GTDB taxonomy): domain Bacteria; phylum Bacteroidota; class Bacteroidia; order Cytophagales; family Cyclobacteriaceae; genus Ohtaekwangia. The sequence goes on along the minus strand of JAEYXN010000281.1, from coordinate 9,124 downwards.
TAAGAAACCGAATGGAGAGCCGTATAATCTGTATACTGACGGTCTAAAAGTCTATACGACACTTGACTCACGTGTGCAAAAGATTGCCGAGGAGGCCGTCGAGTTTCAGATGGCAGCACTACAAAAGAAGTTCGCCCAGCATTGGGGTAGTCGCGACCCATGGTACAATCAGCCCCAGGTTCTCAAAGACGCATTGAGACGATCAGAGCGATATCGCCGACTGAAAGAGCAAGGATTAAGCGATGCCGAGATCGACAAAGTGATGAAGAAGAAGGTGATGATGAATGTTTTCACCTGGCAGGGAGAAAAGGAAATAGAGATGAGTCCGCTTGACTCTATTAAACACTATCTGAAATTCCTCAATGCCGGATTTGTTGCCATGGAAAACAATGGCGCCGTGCTGGCCTGGGTAGGAGGTATCAATCACCACTATTTCCAATACGACCATATCAAAGCATCCACTAAGCGTCAGGTGGGTTCGACTTTCAAGCCTATCGTTTATGCTGCGGCGCTGGAGAATGGGGCAGACCCTTGTGATTTCATCTCTGCAGAGAAGACAACCTACACGAACATCAAAGACATGGATTCATGGACGCCGCAGAATACTGACGGAAACTATGATTTGAAATACTCAATGGAAGGCGCTCTTGCTTATTCAGTCAACACCGTTTCGGTTAAGATCCTCGAACAGGCCGGGATTCAGAACGCCATATCCGTTGCTAGGAAGATGGGAATCGAAAGCAAGATGCCTTCAGTTCCGTCACTGGCCCTCGGGGTTGCTGATATTTCTATGATCGAAATGGTCTCCGCTTATAGTTCTTTCATCAATGGAGGAAAAGCTGTGAAACCATTTTACATCACAGCGATAACCACAAAGCGTGGAGACGTCCTGGAAAAAGCGAACCCTCGCAGTGAACGTGAGCGTGCTATGTCAGAAGAAACAGCTCAGATGGTTTTGCATATGTTGCAACGCACGGTGAATGAAGGAACCGCTGGTAAGCTTCGCTGGGAGTATGGTGTTTACAATGATCTCGGGGGGAAGACTGGTACTACTCAATCGAATGCGGATGGATGGTTCATGGCAGTGTCGCCAAAGATGGTCATTGGGTCATGGGTTGGTGCTGATGATCCACGGATTCGGTTTCGCGCCACATCTTTGGGACAAGGATCGAGTACCGCACTTCCTATCGTCGCGAAATTCTATCAGAAGCTGAATAAGGATTCCCGGTTTAATTCACTCACACAGGCACGCTTCCCTCGTCCTTCTCAACAGCTTGCCAGTTCAATGGCCTGCCCTCTTTATAAATCAGATGTGAATTTCTGGGAGACTTTGTTTGGACCCGATGAGCCAAAAAGTATTTATCGCGACTTCGATCCAAAAGGCAACTCAGGGACACAGAAAAAAGGATTTCTGAAAAAGCTTTTTAAGAAGAAGGCGTCTCTTTCTTCTGCAGATGGTATTGTAGACTAAGGTCTACAATGCGTTGCATAATGCGTCATTCCTTTTGCTAACAGCGGCACCAACTTTTAATTCAAAGCATTATAAAATTATAAAAGCTTAAAAGAAAAATTCTATATGAGATTGATTGCAATAATTTGTGCGTCCCTTCTTTTCAGTGGGATGGTGCAGGCACAGAATAAAACTACTGCAGATGTTCCCAAAGACATGGAGGCGACAAAAATGATTGAGTTGCTTGCGGGAACCTGGAAGTTGCAGCGAATTGTTGATGAAGAAAAAAATAACAAAGCGACGGGGAACGAACCTAATCGGAAGACGAACAAGGGAAATACGTCGCCGGAAAACGATCAAAGCCGGAACGCAATGCAGATGCTTGAGTTCAATATCGACGCGAGATATAAGGTGAATAACTCAACGTCCGCGATTGATTCCGGATCTTACCGCGTAAACGAGCAGCATGGTATTCTTTATATGGAGAGTGATGCTGACGATATTACGCCCAGTGAATGGGCAATGACTTTGGATAAAAAACGTTTGACTCTGGTAGGACGTGGCGGAAATGCCGACAGCCGTTACAAATATGTTTACCTCAAAGACAAAGAGAAACTGGGAACAAACTGATTGGCATTAATTTTTATATCAAAGTAAAGGTTGCCGAACAGAAGTGTTGAAAATGATGAGAACGTTAGTGGTTTTGTTTCTGTTCTGCTTCTCGACAGCTCGTGGTCAGGAGATTACGGTTCGCTCATTTAAAGGTGGCGATGTTGATTTCCGGAAGTATCAGCGTTTCTTCTGGGCCGCTCAGGTTGATAATCAGTCGGATGAATCAGGTTATTTCAACGGTGATCTGTTTTTGAAAGCAGACATCAGGGAGGCGGTTCACGAAGAGCTCGGAATAAGAGGACTGGTCAGAAGTGAAAGAGATCCACAGCTATTGGTGAATTTCAGAATCTTCGATAACGGTGCATTGCTGACAGGATCGGGCGGATACGGTTACTCGTATTGGAAGAGAGAAGAAATTATTTATTCATTAGAATTTAGTTCTGATGAAATTGAAGTAGACCCTGGCACGTTAATTATTAGTCTGCTAGATAAAGATACAGGTCGGATCGTATGGCAAGGATTTGCTTCAGGTCTGGCAAAAGATAAAGATGAAGGTTTGGTCCGGGACGCAGTGAGGTTGATCTTCGAGCAATACCGGAGCAGTGAATATACCAGAAGATAATACCCGTAAAAGTTAGGTTAGGGGTCGCAGGCAGTTTCCGAAGACGTTGGAAACTGCCTGTTTCTTTTTGTATCGTTTTACATTTAAGATAAATACGGTCTTGTTATTGTACAACTATAATTCAGGTACTACTGGCACCGTTATTTTATTGATTTGGTAACTGACAAACAGAAGGCTAAATGGACGTTATGGAAGTTGTGAGGAAAGATGCCGTCAAGACGATCCGGGATCATATATCAGACGCAAACATATGCATGATCACCAATAATATTCTAGAGTGGTCACTCCAACCTGAATCGCTGAATAATCAATGGCTTGATGAGGATGGCAATATCTGGTTTCTGTATTTTGATCCTCAGAATGCAAACTCCGTTCTCATCGATGGCAGGATGGAAGTATTTTATTCAAACCGTTTGAAGTCTCGTTTCCTTAGTCTTGCTGGTGAAATCTCATGGGCAGTCCTGCACGACGGTGCTGAGACTGAACAGTTCCCGTTCGCCGAAATAGGACACGCTGATATTAGCACGCCCATGAAACTCGCGCGCTTTTGCCCGACCGAAGCCTACTACTGGGATGAGATCGTAAAAGAAATGGTTCCTCTTACGCTCTTCGAGAAAATGTCTGCTTAGCTGTAAAAATTAATCTAGCTTTTCCAGTTCTGAAGCAACGGTCCGTCTATCCCATAGATCGGGTCTGTCGAAGGAAGTCCCAACTGTTTGATATTTTTCATAGCCTCTTCCCGTTCACCGTCTTCACCTTTCTTAATATCATATTCCTGCCCCGTTGGATAAGCGCCGACACATTTAAACCCATCATATTGGTCAAGAGCTTTATGGGCAACCCCTGCCGGGATAATCACCGCGTCACCCTCCTCCACTAACATTGCTACTCCTGAAGGACCTCCAAATTGAACGCGCGCACTTCCTTTCGTGATGATGAGGACCTCATGCGCCGTGCTATGGTAATGGTGGTAATCATAAATGCCATTCTCCCATGCGTTCACCCACCCATTGGTCTCAAGAAATTCCATAATGTTTGCCGCGCTACGAGCCTCTGTAAGATTGAGAGCCTTTTGATATACCAGCAGGGGAAGCAACCCATTGTTGGGAAAAGTGCCGTCGTCTGGCAGAATATGTCTAATGATATTGAGATTTTGAATTGCTTCAACAGGTTCCATAAGCAGTTTTTTCCCAAGCCGGTAAAAATTCCATTCCTGATCGTTCAGATCTTCCGGAAAGGTTCTTATAGCATCGATTCTAACATTCTTATAATATCTGATCTGGCGTTAAATTGTTAGAATTGAACGGTGAAAAGTACATAACGAACGACGAAGGCAACCTGAATAGTAAGGTTGATAACTTTCTTTATCGTGGGTGATGCGCTATTTTAGCCACTTGATAAATACTTGCCGGCCCAATGGATTCCGCTAAACGTCCCATGACACCGGTCAATCAAATGAAGATTAGTCAACTCTATATCATATTTCTGCTGGCATATCTGGTTGCCTCCTGCAATTTTTCGCAGAGGTCCGATGAGTTTGCAAAATATGATTCGAGCAAATACGAACGCGTTTCCATCAATTATGAGGTTCAGGGAAGTAGTGATACCACCCTCGTGTTTATTCACGATTGGAATCTAAATCTGACCTATTGGAATGATCAGGTCGCCAGATTCAAAGGGAAGTATCGGATTCTGAATCTGGATCTCGCGGGTCATGGCAACTCAGGGAAGGGGCGGGTGCAATGGACTGTTGAAAGCTTCGCACGCGATATCACCACGATTTTCGAAAAGGAATCAGTAAAGAATGCAATCCTGGTAGGGCATTCTCTTGGAGCCGATGTCGCCTTAAAGGTTCATAGCTCTATGCCTGATCGCGTGATCGGTATTGTAGCAGTGGAAACTTTCCGCAATGTTGATTTCTATATCACCGAAGATTTTGTGGACGGATTTCGCGATGAATTGAACAAGTTCAAACGAAACTATCCGGAGATGGCTGACGAATATGCACGCAGGGGGATCCGTAGTCGCAACCGCGAAGTAATCAACAGAATTGTGCTGGACTACAAAAAAGCTGATCCGAAAATCGCTTTGGCTATTTATAAGAACATGGTTCCCAACCACGAGCAGGAAAAAGAGGAATTGCGTCATCTGCCGTTTAAGATACAGATTATCGTTAGCGATTACGCGCCGGTAGACGAAGAAGCATTGCAAAGGTATGCTAGATCCGGTTATGAACTGAATTGGGTTCATGACGCAGGACATTTTCCAATGGTGGAGCAGCCCCATCAATTCCAGGATGCGCTGGAGAAATGTATCTCCAGAATTATCGCTGGTTCCTGAGTCACCCCTTCAGCGTTTTACAAACCCCTGGGCTACACGGCAAATGATGACATGTTTTTTTGCACACATCGTTGTTGAATCCAATGTCCAAAATTTGTGTATCCGGCAACTTTTCTCCGAACAAATTGCACGTGCGCAGAACACATAAAATCTTAACATCCGCAACCTTGGTTAAAATCGTTGTTTGTAGTTAATTTGAAGACCCCTGACCGGGACTTTCTATGAGTAAAATTCGAATGTTGCTAGTCGAGGATGACGCCGACGATGTACAGCTATTGCAGGAGGCCCTCGTAGAAAATAATATCGCGTGTGAGATGGATGTCGTTATGGAAGGCGATAAGGTTGTGCCTTTCTTAAACAGTCTTGAGACGCCCCCGGACATTATTGTCATGGACTTTAATCTTCCCAAGATTCATGGAAAAGATGTTCTCGTAGCTATTCGATCGTTACCCGCCTTCAAAAGTGTTCCCGTTGTCGTATTGACTACATCAGCTTCGCCTCATGACCTGCAGTTTGCCATGAAGTATGGAGCAAATCGGTTCATTACAAAACCAAGTACTATTCAGGGTTTCAACGCGGCCGTCAAAGAGATCGCTTCAGCCGCCGGAATTCAATAACATCAAATAGGAAACACCCGTACTGAACCAATCATGGTTGGTGCGTGATGGCTGGAAAAAAAAAGAAGGCCGAAGCCTTCCTTTGTATCATTGTCAGGTTGTCGATCAACCTTTCATAAACTTCATTGCCTTGGATTTGATCATGTCTCTGTCCGCGGTGATAGAAGGGTCGCTATAAACGTGCTGGGAAATTTCACCAACAACATTCTTCTTGAAGCCAAGTCGCTCAGCAATCTGCTCACAGAATACAACTTCGCTGCGGAAGACCTGGCCATCCATCTTCATTAATTGAATCAGATGATAGAGGTGTTCAAACTTTTCATCAGCTGTAAGAGAGGTGATATCACCGATAGGTTGTGGCGAGTTCAACAACGTTTCAATCTCTTCCTTGGAAAAACCGTTGGCTTTACCGATGAGATGAATGAGTCTGGATTCACGTTCTGCCACATTTCTGTCACTTGCAGCCAGGTTGATAAGAACGTTCAATTCCGCTTTTTTGTCAAAGATCATAAAAATAGCCTGTTGGTTTAGAATACAAATCTTGCAAAAGAATTGTTCTGTTTTACTGTAAAATACGATGTTTTCGTACATCGACAAAATTATTGACGTGGTTGGCAACCATGGTGCAACCCTTATATTTGAGGTGTGTCTTTGTGATAAATAATCTTTTTATGAAGCATCTTTTGGTATTTACGCTTGCAGTTTTTTCCATTGTGGCATTCGCACAGGAAACACAACAGCGGAATGTAGGACCGTTCTCCGGCGTGAAGGTTGCAGAAGGGATAGATGTTTATCTCAGGAAAGGCGATAAGGAATCTGTCAGAGTAGAGGTAACGGGGACGAAAGTGGAGAATGTCATAACGGAGGTGTCGGGCTCTTACCTTAAAGTTCATATGGCCAGCGGAAACTTCCGCGGACGTATTCAGGCAAAAGTGTATGTGACATATGTTCGCCTGGACAAGTTATCGGCGAGCTCAGCTGGAAATATCTTTTCTGAAGATGTCATCAAATCCAAAGCGATGGAGATCCAATGCTCCAGTGCCGGACAGATCGAAGTGAATATTGATTGTGAATCCGTTGAGGTGAGCGTGTCCAGTGCCGGGCAGGTCGAGCTTCAGGGCAGGTCAAGGACTCTTATCGCTGACGCCAGCAGCGCCGGACAGATTGATGCCTATGATCTGGCAGCTGACAGGGTGGAAGCGGAGGCAAGTAGTGGTGCAAGCATGAAGGTGAATGTACAGTCAAGCTTCGACGCTAACGCCAGCAGTGGAGGCAGTATCCGCTATCGTGGAAATCCTGGTAAGTCGATGACTAATTCCAGCAGCGGTGGTTCGGTGAAAAAATCAAGTTAGGGTGGGGCAGCCGGTCGTCCTGGCTGCCAGACAGCCAGTCATTCAGTCTGACCTGCGGCCGGTCACATCACTAAGTTCACTTGATTCAGACAATGCTGTCCGTTGTTCTTGCTTGTTATCATTCTTGCTAACCTTCAATTTTTGAGTAACTTATCTGTCGAACCGCGGCATTTCAGAAGCAATATAGGAGCATAGCATCAGCATAGTTAGCCCATATTCCATTCTTATCACATCCTCATTATATCCCAGGTAAATCCGTCTCTATAGGGATCGGGCCAAGGACGACCAATGGTCGGCTGACCTCCAGGAAGATCTGGGATCATTTATGCTGCGTCGCTGCCTTTGGCTCCATGCCAACCAGCCCCTGACCGGCCATCTGGCCGCCCGGCTGACCATAGATAGCCATTCGATCGTCCATGCTTGTCGTCGCCCTATGCTCCGTGCTAAACAGGCACTGACCAGCCACCTGGCCGCCCGGCTGACCAGCATCATCTCCGAAGAATCGAGACACACTAACTTCCGGTTTCACAAAATTGACCATCAGCCCCCTCCATCCACCCCCGAGTTCCTCATTTTACAACCGTTTTCGGTAAAATAGTGCCGCTTCCATACCCTGAATCTTGAAAATTCGGGTAGATTTGGCGCCAACTAGACCAAAATTACAACCAAATCTATGGCGCACCTACGTTTTGAAGCTCTTAGAAAATTGAGCGACCGGACCCGCGTTCATGTCGAAAATCCCACCCAGGTAGTCTCCAAATTCTTCAGGGAGAATGTCTTCGGGGTTGAAGAAATGCGCGGTACTCTTGCACCTGCCGTTTACAAGAAAGTAAGCCAGGCGATCAAGAACCATGAAAAGATCGATGAAACGACCGCCGATGCAGTAGCATCTGCAGCAAAGTCGTGGGCGATGGCCAAAGGGGCCACCCACTTCACCCATTGGTTCCAGCCAATGACGGGCGGTACAGCTGAAAAGCACGATTCGTTTTTCGATGCAGTAGCAGGAATTGAAAAATTCAAAGGCAGTGAGCTCGTACAGCAGGAGCCAGACGCGTCATCTTTCCCTAACGGTGGAATCCGCAGCACATTCGAAGCTCGCGGTTATACTGCATGGGACCCTACCTCTCCAATGTTCCTCTACGGAAGAACACTTTGTATTCCGACTATCTTCGTTTCCTATACTGGTGAAACACTGGATGCAAAAGCGCCACTTTTGAAAGCCCTCAAAGCTGTGGACGTGGCTGCAACCCAGGTGTGTCAGCTTTTTGATAAGGATATCCAACACGTAACGGCATCGCTGGGCGCAGAGCAGGAATATTTCGTAGTAGACAAGGCGTTGTTTAACGCCCGCCCAGACCTCGTCATGGCAGGACGGACAGTTTTTGGTCACAGCCCTGCGCGTGGTCAGCAGCTCGAGGATCATTACTTCGGCTCTATCCCTTCAAGGATCTACGACTTCATGAAAGATTTCGAGATCGAATGCTGGAAACTGGGCATCCCTGTTCGCACTCGTCACAATGAGGTGGCTCCAAGCCAGTTCGAAGTGGCTCCTCTCTTCGAAGAAGTGAATGTCGCGAACGATCACAACCAGCTTATGATGGATGTGATGGGCCGCGTTGCAGACAGACACGACCTCCGCATCATCTTCCATGAGAAACCTTTCGCAGGTCTCAACGGATCTGGTAAGCACAATAACTGGTCATTGATTACGGATACAGGTATCAACCTTTATGCGCCGACAAGCAGTGCGCGTGATAACCTGATGTTCCTTACTTTCTTCGTCACTACGATCAAGGCAGTACACGCATATTCCGATTTGCTTCGCGCCAGCATCGCCACTGCGGGCAACGACTTCCGTCTCGGTGCGAACGAAGCGCCTCCGGCGATCATGTCTGCATTTATCGGCTCGCAAATGAGCGCGGTTCTTGATGAACTCGAGGGGAAAGGAAATGTGAAGATCGAGAAAGGCGACAATATGTACATGAAACTCGGTATCGATCAGATTCCGGAAATCATTCTCGACGCAACAGACCGCAACAGGACTTCTCCGTTTGCGTTCACTGGAAACAAGTTTGAGTTTCGCGCCGTGGGGGGAAGCGACAATTGCGCCACTGCAATGACTGCGTTGAAC
>JAEYXN010000280.1 GCA_023431285.1 Bacteroidota bacterium | reverse complement strand
TTGTGGCTGAACAACTTAGCCAATTCTTCGACGCAGTGTCAAAGCTCATCGACAAAGGTCAGGAAAAGCGACTGGCCATTGTTTCTGTGTTGCGTGAGTATATCAAGGAAAGCAAGGCGATTCGCTTCGAAGGAGACGGATACTCCGACGCATGGGTAAATGAAGCCGAAAAGCGTGGGCTGAACAATGTCAAGAACACACCACGTGCTTTGGAAGCGTATATCTCCGAAAGCGCGCTGGAGCTTTTTGAGAAACATGGCGTAATGTCGCGCGTGGAAAGCGAAGCAAGGACTGAGATCCGCTGGGAGTCATATATCAAACGCGTTCAGATTGAATCCCGCGTAATGGGTGACCTGGCAATGAACCATATCGTGCCCACAGCTATCGCTTATCAGACAAAACTGATCGACAACGCCAACGGACTGAAAGGTCTTGGTGTAGATAACACGGCTGTCGTTCAAACGATCCGCCAGATTTCAGGACACATCGATACGATCAAAAATAATGTTCGTGCGATGGTTGAAGAAAGAAAGCGCGTCAACAAGATCGCCGACACTCACAAACGGGCCATCGCATACTGCGACGACGTGAAGGAGAAGTACTTCGATGTGATCCGCGATGCAGTTGATAAACTTGAATTGCTTGTGGACAACGAGGATTGGCCTTTGTTGAAACACAGAGAACTTTTGTTCCTTCGTTAACATTTTATCAAGGCCATTAGGCCATCAGGTCATCATGGTCTTGATTAAAGCGGATTCCTTCGGGAATCCGCTTTTCTTTTATAGACTAATTCGTTTACTTCCCGAACCTAAACGAGCTACTATGAAACATTTCGGTTTTATTACTGCGCTGGTGTTAATCGCAATTTCTTCGTCGGCGCAATCCATCACTGACCAGATCGACAAAATAGTTGTGAAACACGATGCCTCAGCGCATCTCTCGTTTCTTGCGGCTGATGAGATGCGGGGTCGAGATGCGGGTTCCAATGAGCTTGACATTGCTGCAAACTATATTCGAACCCAGTTTCGGATCAACAATATTCCGCCACTCCCGGGCACGGATGACTATTTTCAATACGTCGACCTCTCCAAATACCTTCCGCCAACAGGTGGATCTGCGACGATAGGCAAGGAACAATTTACCCTCAACCAAAGTATGCTTGTGCTTGGCGGTACATCGAATAACTGGACCGGAGACTTTGTTTACGTCGGGTACGGATCAGAAGAAGAGCTGAAGAAAAAAGATATTAAAGGAAAAATGGTGCTTGCACTGGCAGGATCAAAAGACACCGACAACATCAACAAGGTTTATATGGCCAGTCGTGATAAATATGCGATGGTTCAGAAGATGGGTGCCGCAGGATTGGTGGAGATCCTCGCATTACCACAGGTTCCATGGCCGGCGTTGGTGAATTTCTTTCATAACGTGAAATGGACGTTACGCCAGGGTGAGAGCATTCCGTTTGTATGGGTGAAGTCTAAGAATCCAGGTGACCTGGCACTCAATGAATCGAAAAAGATAAGCGGGAAAGTTTCAGTTACGTCACCGGCGCCGCAAAGCTTCGCTGGAAAGAATGTCGCCGCACTGGTGGAAGGCACTGATCCCGTCTTGAAAAATGAATACGTCATTCTTACAGCACATTACGATCATGTCGGTGTGACACGCGAACCTGATCAGCCAGATAGTATTTTCAATGGAGCAAGAGATAACGCCTTGGGAACTGTGGCATTGCTGCAGACAGCCAGGTTCCTCGCACAACATCCGTCGAAGCGTTCTGTCGTTATCATGGCCGTTACCTGCGAGGAGAAAGGGCTTCTTGGAAGTAGCTGGTACGCAAAGCATCCCATTGTGCCGCTGGAGAAAACAGTGCTGAATCTCAATTGCGATGGCGTTGGTTATAACGACAAGACCCGCGTCACGAGCATCAGTCTGGGCAGAACAAACGTCGATGATCTTGTAACGCAGGCTGCGAAGGCGTATAACTTCACCGTTGGCGGCGATCCTGATCCATCAGAAGGTTTCTATGATCGTTCCGACCAGGTCTCTTTTGCTAAGGAAGGGGTACCTGCGATTAAACTTCAACCAGGCCTGTCTAAGATGGATGAGAGCATATTCAAGAATTACCATCGCCCTTCTGACGAGTTCTCTACGCTGGACATGGATTACCTCACACAGTTCTACCGGACTTTCGTGTACACGGTCCATCTCCTTTCAAATGACTCGCGTAAGCCAGCCTGGACTCCCGGTGACAAATATGAACAAGCGGGTAAGAAACTTTACGGAGGAGGGAAGTAGCTCAACCATAAGTCCGGAACAAGCCGGACTTTCTTGTTTACGATATATTCAATCCAATTACTTAAGCTCGTCTACGGTGTATTCGAAATCTTTCGTGATCGATGCGCTGGCAATTCCGGCGCTGAACTTTTGCACGAAGACAACTTTGAAGACATCGTAATCATCCTCGTTTGATATCGAGTTCGCGACCACTTTTGACGCTTCCCTTCCCAGATCGCGAAGCTGAATTTCATTCTGAGGGACATTTACGCCATCAAACAATTCGATGGTCAGCTGACTTTCTGTTTTCTCTTCAACAGTGCGTATGCTCCACTTTACTTTGGCGTCGGCGAAATTGCTGAGTTGCTTAAGCTCACTTGTCAGTTGCTCAACGTCTTTTTCCAGTTTGAGAGGCTTTGATTCCGGCAGCGAACATGCGGCCATGATAAGAATCCAGAGGATGTGACAGATCTTTTTCATACATCATAACCTTTGTTACTCTAAGATAACACGTTTTTCAGAATGCCTTATCTACACCGTGACATTGCAAATGAACTATCAGGGCGGGAAGGCACGGAGATTCTTCTTTGCCAGAGCAATTACCTTCCTGATCCGACCTTTGCGGGTTTCGGGTCTCTTCGCGCTTAAGACCCATCCGACAATCAGTTTCCTGGCGGAAGGAGGAAATGCATTGAAGTTTTTGAAGGCTGTCTTACTTTTGTCGAAGGCTTTAGCCAGGTCGGGTGGGAGCGGGCCTTCAAGAGAATCTGAAGCGGTCCAGGCGCCATTGCTGATAGCAAGGTCTATCATCGCTTGTCCTGCCGGTGTCATCTTCTGTTGCTGGATCATGCTTTCCGCGCGTTGCCGGTTGAGCTTGCTCCAGTTGCTATTTGGCTTTCTTGCTGTGAAGTACTGGTACTTACTTTTTTCGTCCCTCTTCCGCGCTGTGCTGTCGATCCATCCGAAACACAACGCTTCCTCTACTGCTTCGTCGTAGTATATGCTGGGCGTTGCGCTGTTCTTGTGGTGTATGATCAGCCAGACAGATTTTTCTTTATGATGATTTTTCGTGAGCCACCGTCTCCATGAAGTCCGGTCCTTCATGTAAACGCAAGTAATGTCGTTGTATGTCTCGGTAATCTTTTCCATCTGTTGCTATTTACGCTGGGAACGCATAAACCTTCCGACGAGGTATTTTCTCACAGGCTCGTCAAAAAGTTTCAGTGCAGCATATGAGAAGATGATCATGAGGAGTAACAGAACCATTCCCACAGCGGCACCCTGCCCGATAGGAATACTATTCTCAGTAACCCATGCATAAAAAACATAGGTAAAGGGAAAATGCAGTATATAGATTGGATACGAAATGTCGCCGAGGAATTTGCAGGTCTTTTCAGCGAAGGCTCCTTTCACTTGTCCGATGGCTCCCAGATACACAATGATGGGAAACATGATGATCACGGATAGAGAATCATAAAGACCATTGGCCCACCTGTTGTCGTATCCGCCTATCCTGGGGAACACGAGAACAAGCACGAGCAAAAAGCTCGTCAATAAAAAAGTACTTCTTCCTTCGTTTACCCTGACAACTCTTCGTAGCAGCATCCCAGCCATGTAGGGAAACATGAGGCGTGTAAAACCGATTCTAAGTTGTTCGGCATCAAGGGCCCATCCACCAATGAGGTCCCCATTAGGACTAGTCACGGCCAGGTGGATCAGTGCTGCGCCAGCGATGAACACGAGTATTCCGAGTATGAGCCTGGAAAGTTTTCTGAGGATAAATGCATGCAGTACGTTGGCGATGTATTCCAGGAATAATGACCATGCGGGTCCGTTCAGTGGATGCATTTCACTCCATCCCCGAATGTCCATTGACTTTGGAAGGGGAAGCAATGTATATCCGATCAGCGTAACGATGATAAGCTGCCACACGGTAGTGTCAGCGATCTTTGGGAAGTAGTCGGATTCTCCAAAATAAAAACACAGAGCTCCGACAGTCATCCCAAGGATGATCATCGGATGCAAACGGATTAACCTTCTTTTAAAAAAATCTTTCAGTGTCATCCTGTCCCAACGGTCGTCATATGCGTGAGCCATGACGTATCCGGAAAGCATGAAGAAGAAATCTACGGCGAGGTAACCATGATTGATGAGTTGCGCGACGTGATCTCCACCGGAGTAGACTTCAAGAACGTGGAATACGACAACTGTGATTGCGGCGACACCCCTAAGGGCATCGAGAATCAGAAAGTGTTTCTTTGAATCCGCGAAGGTGGCACTCAGTTCGGTCATGTGCGGTACGAGTCCGGAAGGTATGCCGATTTTGGAGTAATATCAACAAGCACCGCGACACTTAAAACTCATAGTGATGCCTTTAAGATCCGGCGAACGGTGAGCCGAATATTCCTACGGCAAGTTCTGCCCAGATCAGAAGGAACGTGAGAAGGATGGCACCACCGACGAGGAACCGCGTTGTCGTTGCCCTGATCTTTCTGATGGCAAGGTTAAGAAGAAGCCCTGTCCCAGTCAGGAGAATTCCCATTAAAACGAAGTCGGAAAGAGTCCACTGGACTTCATTCGTAAACTGCATTGCGATGAGTGGGATGAGCAGAAGAAGTGCTACTACTGCGAGTGTAACGACGATTCCCTTGTTTTTCATTGTTGTACTTGGTTCGATTAAAGTGCTGTAGGTCAATAATATAAGTGCAGACCGTTTTTGTTTGAATGCTATTTAAAAGTGCTTTGTAATCCAAAGTACGGTAAAAAGAGTGAATCCGCCAAGGCTACAACAAAAAACTTTGGGGAGTCGATGTCTAGGATACGTCCATAGATTCATCAAGGAATATTCGAAAGGACGATCGGGGAAACTGGCTATCCATGCTTTCTCTATCAGTTGCAACGCTTCTGCCGGATTAATCCCAGCGTTCAATCCCCCTTGTTGATAGGTTGCATAATTGAAAGAGGATAGGAGGGCACCTCAGGGAAGTTTTCTCTCAACAACTTTCTGACACCCGGAAAGGTTTTGCTGAAGTTTCGATCAACTCGCCGTTTGATTATCGCATCAAACCAACACGATATATCTCATTGCTGTTTTCGTGAAACCTGACAAAACTGACTTCGAACCTTATGTACATCACGATAGCCGCGAACGACGCAATACTCACCGACAGGCCGAAGATGTTGATCAGGGAGAAGAGCTTGTTTCTCACCAGGTGTCGGAGGGCCAGTTTAAGGTACCGGATTATCATATCATTACAATGATTTTTAGACACAGTGTAAAGGCTCTTTCTCCCATTTTCAGGTTAAGGTCAACGACGATCCCCCTGATGATAACCTCGAATCTTAAATTGAATCTGACTATTGCGCTGAATCGTTAGTGTTGACGCTGGCGTTACTTAGTCCTGATTCCGATAAACACCTGGAGATTCGTGATTTTAGAATCTACATCCAATTCGTCCACAGTATATTTAGTGATCCCTTCGGCTTTCTCATATCTGATTTCGACAAAGGCGTTCAATTTAGAGCTGATTGAGCCCATTACGCCAAGGCCACCCCAGAATCCAAGAGGTCGGTTTGTTATTTCCAAAGCTTCGCGTTCGTAGGTATTGAACACAGGGTTTGATTTTGACTCAATTTCCTGTACCCACTTTGAACCAGAACTCAGGTGAAGTGTCAAGGATAATCCAGCGTTAATGAAGGGAGTGATCTTCCGTTCCGGGAAAGTATAACGGGCTCCAATTGGAATCTTGAACTGCTTGATGTCAATGGTCACGTCGTTTCGCTCAATTGAATAAGCTCTGTCATGGATATGGTAGTTATGATAACTTGAATTCAGATACAGAAAATCTGCGTGAAGGGAGAATCGTTCACTTAGTCGTGGTGAGAACATGTCAACCGTGAGCCCCACCATAACTGACCGTGCAATTTCGAAATCACCACCCAGGTGCTCAAACCCTGGGACTACATCAAATTCTATTTGAGAGTTGTTCAATCCTACTGCGAATCCGCCGGCGAATCGCGTCCATGGTTTCTCCTCTTTGAAAGTTGCGCTCGTTTCTCCTTTGCATCTATTGTAGTCCTCAACAAAGTTGGTCAGGGCCTTTTCGTTCAAAGTGATTTTCTGGACCTTTTCTCTCATTTCCACGCAGTCAAACACAAGCCGGTTCATTGTTCCGATATGCTGGTTCGAGTTTTGCATTACTCGTTGATCATTAATAACTACCTCTCTTGTTTCATTCATCAGCTGTTGAAGACCTTCTGTTCCTTTTTCGACGAAGTAGGTACTCTGGAATTTGTATAAGCTCAGGAGGCCTTTCACTACTACTTCCAGAAAGACAGTTTCAGCCGGCTCGTTGTTGAGTACAATCTCCCTGGATTGATAGAACTTGTCATTTTCGAAACCATAGCCGAATATGGACTGGGCATCGTAAGAAACTGTTTCCCTGTCTCTGGAGGCCTTGAAGTCGCAAGACTTAAACATTTTTGCACTCTCCTGATAGTTCACCAGTCCACGTAGTGTATCCCGTGCGTTGGTTATCACATAGCCTTTTCTGTAATCAGACTGGGAGAAGCCTGCTCCTGCAATGCAGGTCAGGATGAGAAGTAAAATGGATTTTTTCATTGGTTGTTAGGTTGCGGTTTAACGGACCGGGTTTTTTAGACGATTCTGGCCCGGTCAGGGGTCATGTTTTTAATATTCAGCCACGTTCAGCTAACGGTTTCTTCACAGCTTCGCGACGAACGAAGGTAAAGAAATGTGATCAAATGACGAAAGCCGGAATTAAAATATGTGGAGAATAGACTCGGGGGCTGTTGCATAACCATGGTTGGATATCCATCAAATTGAGAACTTCCGACCTATTTGTTCTATCCGTACCGTTGTTGCAGTGTCAGATGGTGCTCTATGCGGGGTGGCTTTCAGGATACATCATATCCGGCGGAAGCTATCGCTGCAATTCGAGTTGATAAAAATTACTCTCTCCATTTATTTCCTGGATCAGATCGATCTTTCTATCTCGAATCGTAATGTCATATTCGCCGCCGAGAATGTAGCTCCAGTCGAAGTCGGCGGTCCAGAAACATTCGTTAATGAATTTAATCTTCCCACCGTTGATCTGATAACTTCCATTGCATATCGATGGATATCGCGCCTGATCACTGTATCCGGTGAACTTACCACCCTCAAGAGTCAGTGTTACATTCGATGGGCTGGGTCTTTCTGTAAGGCCCAATCGCATGAATTGTCCGGTATAGGTACCCTCCACCACAGTGGTGGTGCCTGCATCTTCACGGCATGAAACCAACAGGATCAATAGCATCACAAACAGAGGGAGAGTTTTCATGGAGTCCGCTTTTTGTAATTGGACCCAATGACCGGCCTGATCGTTGGAATGGGCAGCGCCGTCACTTCCGTTTAAGAATGTGTTTCACCATTCCAGTGTCGTCAGGGGTGAGGACAATCTTATGATTGTCTTTCGTCACAATCATGAGATAATTTGAAGTGCGTGTAGCGTACCAGGTCATCCCACCGTAAGTTCTGTTCCTGAACTTTCCGAAATATCCAAAAAGCCCTCCATTGCCGAAAGTGCGGATCGTCCATCGCATTGAATCTTTCTTTGGGATGAATGCATCCTGGATATCGTTGCGGTCGATGGTCAGATCTTTAATGGGCCGTTTGACGATCACTTTGGTGTCATCGACAACATACTTTACGGGTCGGTACAGATAACAGAATAAGAATACAGTAATGACCAGCACAACTGATGAGGCCAGAACCACTCGGTCTGTAAAACTTCCCGACGCCATGCTTGCTAATCTCAAATGGTAAACTGTAATACCGATAAACAACACCGAGACTACTGCGGTGATGATCTTTGATTTTAAATCCAGGGATGCCTTGTACTCCATCTGTTCTCTTTTGTCAATTCCGACCTGCAGGTGTGTTTATTACGTACGCCCGATTGGTTTGGTTGCGATCTCAAAGTTTCAGAGG
>JAEYXN010000078.1 GCA_023431285.1 Bacteroidota bacterium | reverse complement strand
ACGATATGTGCAAGGCCCTTTCTCATGAGATCAGCATTGAAGAAATTGTGTTGATGGAAAAGACGGGAGGAAAAAGTGACTTTACGAGAGAATGAGCGCAATATCTGAACTTCGTGGACTAATCCTTAATGGAGGCAGAAGCTCCCGCATGGGTTTTGATAAAGGTGAATTGAATTTTCATGGTAAGACGCAACGGCTCTTTCTTGCAGAGTTGATGAAGAAATTCTGCCAGGACGTCTTCGTATCAACGAAGGAACCGATCAATGAAGCGGGTATTGAATGCCTGGTTGATGAATATCAAATTGAAAGTCCTCTAAATGGAATACTCACTGCCTTTGGTCGAAACAGTGAAAGCGCCTGGCTTACAATTCCTGTCGACATGCCGGGAATTGATGAAGAATTTATTTCAATACTGATCTCTAACCGCGACCAAAAGGCTATAGCGACATGTTTTAGAGATGAAGACGGAGAAAAGCCCGAACCGCTTGTTACGATTTGGGAACCTCGCGCATATTCATTGCTGAAAAAGTTCTTTGACGACGGAAACATCAGTCCGCGCGAATTCCTCATGAATAACAATTGCAAGATTCTGCCGTCACCGGGAAAAAGATTTCATCTTAACATAAATACCCCGGAAGAGATGAACGAATTTTCCAAACAAAATCAGCGCGAATAAAGTATCTTCATTTCGACGCGGCGATTCAGCGCGCGTTCCTCGTCTGTCGCGTTACCGTTCAGAGGTTCTGCAAGACCTCTTCCTTCAGCTTTGATCCGTTCTGCCTCCACTCCTTCTGAGATCAGATATTGACGAATTGTTTCCGCCCGTTGAATCGATAGCCTGAGGTTGAATTTAGGTGAACCCACATTATCCGTATGGCCTATGAGATCCAGAACCAGTTCAGGGTTATCTCTTAAGGCTGTGGCTACGTCATCGAGGTATTCCCTTGCCTCAACGTCCAGCTCCGAGCTGTTGAACATAAAATTAAAATGCAGGGAGGCTTTTTCCAGAATCATTTGTTCGTGGGAAATTTGGCCTGGCACCCCCGTTGCGATAATGGAATCCTGCCTTGCTTTCAGGCGCTCACTCAATGACGGTGTATTCTCTTTCGGAGCAGGAGTACGCTTCACAGAATCTGATGTTGCTCTTACATTAGTACGAGGGGTAACCGGATTCTTTGCTTCCGATGCTTTCTTACGTTTTGATGCTTTGCGCGGTACCATCAATTTTCTCAACGCAAGCCCGACCTCTACAGCACCATGATTGGATACCCTCTTACTTACCGGAAGATCATAACTCAGCCCGACCGAAAAGTTTTCCTTATGCAGTTGGCAACCAATTACTGCACCCTCATGAGAACGGTATTTTGTGATGATGTCCACGCGATCCGATGGCGCCTTGCGATACGACTTTAGCTCATAACTTGTGACCAAGCCCGCATTGTACTCCAGCGTTCCACCTGTGAGTGTAACAAGAAACTCGGGATAAACAGATGTCTTCTTTCTGGTCAGAATGAGATAGCTAAGAGAACCAACCGCGGTAGACGAATAGCTAAAAGATTCATCAAGGAAGTTTTCCTTCGGTTTATTAAAATCAAAAAAAGAAAGACCGGCGGTAAATACCGGCATTCGTTTTCTGTTTTCCTTTCTCCAAAGAAAGCCCGCACTGAAAGTATTGAATGCCCGGGTGTATCGTCCGAAATTTTCTCCATTGTCGGCGCCTTCGTTAAATCCTCTTCCCGGGATATACTGCATCCCGGTGTGCAGACCGTCAACGTCAATTTTTCGCCTTGCGTGAAGCCCTTTAACAGCGAATGAAACCCATGTACCAGAAGAAACAGGAAGCGTGAGTCCGTAAGAAACACTCACCTCCTGAGACGAGTACAACCCCTGGCCTGCACGGTCGTCCATGAGTGCAACA
Source organism: Bacteroidota bacterium (assembly GCA_023431285.1). Lineage (GTDB taxonomy): Bacteria > Bacteroidota > Bacteroidia > Cytophagales > Cyclobacteriaceae > Ohtaekwangia. The sequence goes on along the minus strand of JAEYXN010000078.1, from coordinate 1,251 downwards.
CCGAGTCCCGACCATCGTTTTCCCTTTGAGGAAAGAAATGGGTATGAGGCACTGAAGAAATTGCTATTGATATGAAAACCTCCGCCAGTTGATTGATTCCTGTTAATGATGCTGGCGCTTGCGTAGTCGCTGGAAGCCACCACTGCGGGGTTTATCCGTTGGCCTGTAAAATCATATTGACTGAACTGAAAATACTGACCATTTGCATAGTCTGCGAGCAATAGAAAGAAGAGCAATATGGATACGCGCGCCATCTATCGTACCAATAAGAATGAGCCCTCTTTTTTTCCGTTGAGCAGCAGGTCACCCTTCGGATGTCGCCCTTCCACTTTCCAGAAGTAAAGACCATTTGGTTGTCTTACGCCGTGTGTGGTTCCGTCCCATCCTCTACCACTTGCTTCGGCGGGATTTCTTGTCACGAATACAATGTTCCCCTCACGGTTGTAGATCTTAAGCTCAAAATTCTCAACGGTGGACAATCCGTAAAGACGGAGCTCATCGTTTGTGCCGTCGTTATTAGGAGTAAACAGAGACGGGATGAAAGCCGCTACCAGGTCTACAAATACTGTAGCCTGAATCGACGCCGGACAATTGATGGAGTCATATCCTGTGATGGTATACTTTGTCGTCTCAAGTGGATTGACACTTACCGAAGCTGCTGTGGGATTATCAACCGTTGACGCTGGTGTCCATTCGTAGCGGACTCCGCCGGAGGCAGTAAGTGTAACTTCGCCCCCGGCAAAGATCCGCGCCGTTTCGGGATTCACAGACAACGTTGGTTTGCTAACGGTGATATTAATAGTCTTCGACAACTCACAATGTTCAGACAGTATTGTTCGGGCAATGAAGCTTTCGTTGGAAGACACTTCAATTGGAAGTGTGGTTCCGGATCCTGCATCAGCACCGTCGCGTGTCCAGGCAACTTCCGTCCATTCCTCTGGAGCCGTCAGTCTGATCTGCGAACCTTCGCAACCAGAGATTTCTTCCGTGGAGGTATTGATCTGGTCCTTCACCTCTATGCGATATGTTTTTATCACAGCACATCCCTGAATGTTTGGTGCCAGCGAAAAAACTGTGTCGTTGGAGGATGATGCAAAGACTAAAGATTGTTTGGTCCCCAGGTACCCGCTGGCAAAGGAAAACCATAAAACGGGTGCTGCTTCTTCGAACACTACTTCCATATCGGCGCAGGCATCCACCGACTGTTCGACAAACTGAACAGCACAACCAACTCCTGATCCTGTGCAGAGC
>JAEYXN010000146.1 GCA_023431285.1 Bacteroidota bacterium | reverse complement strand
ATAAAATAAATAATAGTGCCAGTACAATAAAGGTTGTCAATTGAGTTTGGGAAAGTGAACAGCCTTGTGTTCGTAAATGTACAGGAGAATTGAGGTGTTTGCAGCTCTTTCGTTCTATTGAAGGGATTTTTTTCTGGCATGCTATTTCCCGTTGCGTCGCTTTGATCTTATGGATAAAGTGACCAGGTTTTTTTTGGTGTGTTCAGGTTCTGATTTCACCTTTCTCGAGCAATGTCCTTCTGAGAAGTCAAAGCACGTCGGTCTTGGCGCAACCATTTTCTTTACCGGTATCTTTGCTTTTCTCGCCGCGGCCTTTGCCTTGTACACTGTATTTGATTCTTACTGGATCGCTATCGCTCTGGGTATCGTCTGGGGGTTGATGATCTTCAATCTGGATCGGTACATTGTTTCCGGGATGAGAAAGGAAGGGAAGCCCGGTCGTGAAATGCTAAATGCTATTCCACGAATAATTCTTGCCGTTATCATCTCTGTAGTGATCGCCAAGCCATTGGAGCTGCGAATCTTCGATAAGGAGATCCAGCCGGAACTTGTCATTATGGAACAGCAGGTTTTCGAGCGACAGGAAGCGGCAGTGAGGGGCAGGTTCGCCTTGGAAGATTCAACTTTAAGGAGAGAGATTGCTTTATTGCAAGACGAGGTAAGCGCCAAGGCTGTCAAGAGGGATGAACTGCAAAGGCTCGCGCAGGAGGAGGCAGACGGCACGGGCGGAAGCAAGCGAAGGAACCTTGGTCCGATCTATAAGATTAAAAAAGCCGATGCTGATCTGGCAGATCGCGAGCTCGAGCAAGTACGAAGTGAAAACGCTTTGAGAATCGCTGCAAGAGAAAAGCAAATCAACAAAAATGATTCATTGCTTTCTGCGTCTCTTGTTTCGTTACCACGCGACCGACGTGACGGGTTAGCGGCTCGTATGGAAGCGCTCAACCGAATTAAGGAAAACAGTGCTCCGATTTATTGGGCGAGCTTGTTCTTGATGCTTCTTATTATCGCGATCGAAACGACTCCCGTGTTTGTAAAACTGATTGCGGCGCGGGGCCCTTATGACAATCTTCTTCGGGCGGAGGAGTTTCGGTTCGCTACCCGGGAGACGAAGGAAGTCAGTGAGGCCAGCGCAGCATTGAGAAGGCAAACATCAGAATTTCCTCCTCAGGAGAATGAATATTCAAATGATCGTCTGGATCAGGCGTTGAAGAAAATCTAAGACATCTTCCTGATTGTGCCAAGCCGCCTTTGATCAACCAGGCTGGCATAAGTTTTTACAGCAAAAATCTATCGCGCGTTTCCTGCGTTTTCGGCCATTGATGTTGCTGAACCATTGTGAGCATGGGCAAAATGCGCATATTGTAGCTTCATTTTATTTGATCATCCTTCATCATGCTTCATGACCATTTGAAAACGCACACTAAAGTAGAACATGTGGCGCTTGAAAAGCACTTCATCCAAATGATCAGGGATATCTCGAATGAGGCCGACTATGCGAATTTTCTCAGCCTGTTATATAGTTATTATTCATCGGTAGAGTATCGGATTGCGCCGTATTTGATGGAATCTGAGATCGGGGACTATGCAGAGCGTCGGAAATCGGCCGCTATACTTGACGACCTGGCCGACATGAACATGGCGGCGCGTGAGTTGGAGTCGCCTGATGAGTTGCCATCGGTTTTCTGTTATTATTCGGCCCTGGGTGTTCTATATGTTTTCGAGGGCTCCACTCTCGGTGGTCAGGTCATCGCCCGAATGATTAACGAACGCGTCGGTGCAAATGCTCCAATGAAATTCTTCAGGAGTTACGGTGAGAATACATATGAAATGTGGGGGCGGTTTAAAGAATACCTTGACCGTCCATATACGGATGAGCAAAAGGAGAGAATTCTATCCGGAGCGGTACAAACTTTTCAAACATTAAAAAACTGGTTAATTACGAATGACAAACTCCAGGTACGATTCTGAATTTTGCGGCAGCCTTCCCATTCATCTTATCAATCTCATTCAGCCTTACGGTGTTCTTCTCGTATTGGATAATGATTCCTATAGGATCGTCCAGGCCAGCGAAAATGCCGAGAAGGTTTTTAATAAGAACGTAGAGGAGTTGGTCGGGACTGATCTTGAAAAGCATATTCTTCCGAATGAATTTGAGCATCTTAAGGAACGCAACTACCATGCATCCGTAGACAAAATTCCGGCAACCTGGACCATCGACGGCAAGGAATATCTGGTGCTGGTACATCAAAAAGAAAAGTTTATTCTGGTCGAGCTTGATCTAATAGAGCAGCAAGGTGCAGCCAGTTCCTTCAATAGAGTTTATCAGGAGATAAAGTACGCGATGGGCCTCATCCAATCAGCCAATACGCTGAAAGATGTTGCAATGGTTACGGCACGTGAGTTGAAGCGGATATCGAAGTTCGATAAGGTTATGATCTATGAATTCGATAAGGACTGGAACGGAACCGTCCTCGCCGAGGAAATGGAGGAGGGGATGGAATCATATAATGGCATTACGTTTCCTGCGTCAGATGTTCCACATCCAGCAAGGCAGCTTTATCTGAAGAATCCATACCGATTCATTCCGTCACGTTTTCAGGAGCCTGTCAAGCTTTATCCATTGATCAATCCGTTAACAAGCTCGTTTCTTGATTTGTCAGATTGTAATCTCCGGGCTGTTCCTTCGGTCCACCTGGAGTATCTCGCAAACATGAACGTTGAGGCGTCTATGTCTACCAGAATTTTGAAAGGCGATTCTTTGTGGGGACTTATAGCATGTCATCATCGAACAGAGATGATTGTAAGCTTTGAGATGCGATCAGTGTTCGAGATGATTTCGAATATTGTTTCAGCAAAAGTCACAAGTCTGCAGGGATCGGTTGCGCATTCATTGTCGCTAAGGCTGAAAGAAGGCTTAAACAGTATTGTGGAGGAAACCTATCGCCAAAATGATGTCAACGAGGCGTTGTTAAATAGTAGTCCGGATGTACTGGACCTCTTCAACGCGCAGGGAGTTGTAATATCCGGAAGGGGCGCGTTGCATACGAAGGGAGTGGTTCCGGATGCGGAGTCTTTGGGTGAATTGATATTGTGGTTGCATACCCGTCAGTTGAAGCGCGTGTTTTATACCGATCATCTTGGACAGGAGTATGATTCGGCGCGGGCTTTCGAGAAAGAAGTCAGCGGAATGCTCGTCATTCCGATAAACTCTCCTAATGATGAATATGTGCTCATTTTCCGTTCTGAGTTTCCGCAGGTCGTAAACTGGGGAGGTAATCCGAACGAAAGGATTTTCTTTGATAATGATGAGAAGACTTATCATCCCCGTCATTCTTTCAAATTGTGGAGAGAGCAGGTTGAAGGAAAATCGATGCCGTGGAAGGAGGAAGAGATCGTCACAGCAGAGAGTCTCCGGAGTTTTATTTATGAATTTAGAAATTAATTGAAACGAGTTTCATGGGCTCGGCAAATCATCATATAGTGGCCATTGGTGCATCGGCAGGTGGGCTTGAGGCTATCCACGAATTCTTCGACCATACACCGGAGCATCGAAACATTTCGTACGTCATCATTCAGCATCTTTCGCCTGACTATAAAAGTCTTCTTGTTGATCTGGTATCCAAACATACGCATATGCGGGTCTTCGAGGCGGAGAACAACACTGCTATAGAAGAAAACTGCATCTATGTCATTCCGAATAATAAGCTGATCACGTTAAGAGGGAATCGTTTATTCCTCGAGGAGAAGGGATCTGTGAAGGCGCCAAATACTGCTATTGATGTATTTCTACTTTCTCTTGCAAAAGAACGAAGAGAAAAAGCAATTGCTGTGATTTTGTCGGGTACCGGTACCGACGGAACTAAAGGTATCGAAGCGATAAAACGTAACAACGGACTGGTTATCGCACAGGATCCGACGACGGCCAAGTTTGATGGAATGCCTAATAGCGCGATCCATTCAGGAAATGTCGACTATATTCTTCCGCCGGATCTGATGCATGGAGAGATTTCAAATTATACTGAAGATACTTCGGTTGATCAGGATGTAGAGCATGCCCTTGATGAAGAGACGCTTGATAAGATATTCTCCCTGATTAAGACCGCTGCCGGATTTGAGTTTAATTATTACAAGACACCTACCATTATCCGACGGATCCAGAGAAGGATGCTTCGCGGGAATTTTAGAACGGTGAAGGCTTACGCGAAACATCTGGAGCAAGATCAGGATGAAGTGAAACAACTTGGAAGGGATTTTCTGATTGGTGTCACTAAATTCTTCCGGGACAAGCCGGCGTTTCAGTTTCTTGGAAATACGATCATCTCTGACCTTGTCCGGGAAAAGGAAGTTGGGGAAACGTTCAAAGTATGGGTGACAGCTTGTAGTACAGGGGAGGAGGCGTATTCAATTGCTATTCTGCTGAATGAAGAGCTTGAACGGCAAAACAAGGTTCTTGATATCAAAGTATTCGCGACAGATCTCGAAGAGTCGAACATAGAAATCGCTTCCAGAGGTGTTTATCCTGAGACAATCGAGAAGGATGTTGACGAAGCATTCTTGCAGAAGTATTTTTTCAGGTCCGGCAAATCATATACGATTATTCCTAAGATCAGGAAGCAGATCGTTTTCGCAAATCACAACGTGACGAAGGACGCTCCGTTTATCAAGAACGACCTCGTTTCATGCCGGAACATGTTGATTTACATGAATCCCGTACTTCAGCAAAAAGTTTATTCAATCCTTCTTTTTGCCGTAAAACGGAATGGCTATCTGTTTTTTGGGTCAAGTGAGAACCCCACCTACTTTAAGGACCAGGTAACGGAAATCCACTCCAAGTTCAAGATCTATCAGAAGATTTCTGAAAGCAAGCTCGCATCAGGCGCTTTGGAAATGCCAGAGAGACGTGTGTTGAAGCAGTTGCCAAAGAAGAGTGCAGGAGAGACTACATTACAGAGCCACCTCTGGGAAGATTTCCGCAAGGTGCTCAACGATGAAATGATCTTCGCCGCATTGTATGTAGATCAGAACTTCGATGTAAAGGAGGCTATCGGGAACTACGACAAAATTCTGAATCTCCCGAAGAAAACGCTTCGTCTGAATCTTCTAAGGATGGTTCCGCAGGGTCTTTCCGCTGTAATAAGCTCCGCTATTAATAAGGCGAATAAGACCAAGGGCAATGTTTCCCTTGGGAATGTCCGGTACGAAAGTAATGGCGACATATTCAACGTACAATTATTCATCAAGCCTGCGGAACAGGTCTCAGGCTGTTCCATGATCATCTTTACAAATCACGCGAAACAGGACGAAGTTGTTCAGGGAACTTTCGAACGAACGCACAATGATGCTGTGAACAATGACTACGTGCGGTCTCTGGAGAATGAACTTATTGAAGCTAGAAACAACCTGCAGATCGTTGTTGAAGATCTTGAGACTTTAAATGAAGAGCTTCAGTCCAGCAACGAGGAACTGCTGTCGGCGAATGAGGAACTTCAGAGCTCGAACGAAGAACTGCAGTCACTGAATGAGGAGCTCCACACATTAAATACAGAGCACCAGCTTAAGAT
>JAEYXN010000305.1 GCA_023431285.1 Bacteroidota bacterium | reverse complement strand
CGGACGGTAAAAGATATGGAAAGATCGTCCGACCGCCTCGTGTTCCTTGTACTGTTTGATGTTCTCAGCTCCTTTGTTCCAGTTCTGAATGATGCCGTCCTTATCCAGGAGAATGATCGCGTAATCCTGCACTTCATCCACCATCTTATGATAACGTTCTTCACTTCGCTTCAGCTCTTCGTGCTGTTGATTCAACTTGACGGTCCGTTCCTGAACAAGCTTTTCAAGCCTTTCCGCTGCTGTCTTCTGATCGGTGATGTCCAGCACGGTACCAAACATTTTCCACGGCTTCTTTTTGTTATCGAACACTACCGTCCCATTTGCACGGAACCAATGAACTGAATCATCAGGCCATATCGTGCGTGCCTCGTACGACAAGATTCCCGTTTCGATAGCGCGCTCGTGTGCTTTATTTCTCAACTCGGCGTCATCGGGGTGGATTCGTTCTACCAGATGTTGGCGGCTCATGTTCTTGGAATCAGCGAAACCGAAGATGTGCGCAAGCCTGTCGGAGTACGCGAAAGATTCGTCTTGTAAATTGAGATCGAACGTACCGATCTGTGCAGCCTCGATGGCAAGACGTTGGCCCAGCTCAGCCTGCTGTATCTGTTTTCTTGCATTGACCTGCTCGGTGACTTCATCGGCAAGAACCATAATACCAGTAATGCTCCCGTCTTCTTCTCTTATCGCTTCATAGGTTAGCTTTATAAAAAACTCCTCCTCATTTCCATATCGTATCAATCGGAGAGGATTTTCATTGATCACTATTCTTTCTCCCTTGAAATACACTTTCGCCAAAAGATCCTCGTAACCCTGATTGCGCGCTTCCGGAATTCCTTCAAACACCGGTTTATCCATCACCTCGTCCGCGGTCTTACCCCATAGTTTAAGAATCTCGCTGTTTGCTATCTCGACAATATATTGAGGACCGCGAAGAATGGCCAATGCAATCGGAGCCTGAACGAACAAATTACTAAGGTGCTTATTACGAAGGGTGCGCAGCTTTTCGTTCATTAAAACCAGACTCGTGGTTTCATTTACTGCTACAAAAATTCCAACAATTCCTGACGCATCCGGGATAGGCGAGTATGAAAAAGTAAAGTAACACTGTTCGTCATACCCCTTCCTTTTCAATACGAAGGGATGGTTTTCCATGAGGACCGATTCACCCGCTAATACTCCTTTGAGCATGGGTCCGATTTCAGGCCACAAGTCTCCCCATATATCCCTGGCCCTTGCTCCAAAAGCTTTGGGGTGATGGATGCCAATTATTTCTTTATAATAATCATTGTAGACCTGATACATGTCCTTTCCCAAAAGGATCATCACCGGAAAACGGGCGTTCATGCAGATATTGACTGCACTCGTCAGGGCGGCAGGCCATGCTTCTACTTCTCCTATAGAGGTGGAAGCCCAATCAAACTTGCGGAGCAATTCCTGCATCGGTGACACACGTTTGATTTTTTCCATATTATGATGCTTTGCCCACTTTGATATGACTTTCAGAAGCGGGCGCGATCGGGCAGAGCAGAGTAGTCACCAAACTCTTACCTTTTGGATAATTCAAATCTATCGTTAGAAACATAGCGTTATCTCGTGAATACAGCCCTACCGGAATCCGAAGCCCGGGCTCCTGATTGCAAGCATCCTGACCTTTTATATTTGTGATGATATCTGATGACGATTGCCCAAATTGAAAACAAAACAGACTTAAACCCCGTCTGCGCGCCGCGTTTCCAGTAGCCATGGCGTTGGCGGAAACGAGCTCCACCCGTCCAGACTCATGAAATCCATCCAATATTGCTTCTTTCAGAGAATTCTGGATAAACATCTCTTGATCAAATTGAACAGCCTCAAAAAAGCGCGACAACATTGCCTGACAATTTAACCCCGCTTTTTGTTAACCTACAACCTTTCACAACATTAATTATTCAGAGGAGTGTTAAGCAATCGCTTTTTTGTGGAATCGGCTGACTCGTAAAAAATAATGCCAACAACAGAATGCTTAATTACGTGTCATTGTGCAAAAGGGCTGATGGAGGTCTCATTCAAAGCCGGTAAATACACATAGAAAGTTGTCCCGTTTCCGGGAGCGCTTTCTGCCCTGATGAATCCGTGATGATTCTCAACGATCTTTTTACAAAGGGCAAGACCAATACCAGTCCCGGTCACTTCCTTGTCATGAAGGCGCTGGAAGATTTCGAAGATCTTGTCAGTGTACGCCGGATCAAACCCGATGCCGTTATCACGGAAGGCAATTTCAAAATACGATTCGTATTCGGCCCGAGGATTAAATTTAGCCATCTGTTCCCTGGAAATCTTTGCTGATGAGACGTTGATCTCGGGTTTCTCGCTTGAAAATTTCAATGCATTGCTAAGCAGGTTAGCGAACAATTGATTCAACTGAAGCTCTACCCCCTGTACCGTAGGAAGATTACTACACAATACTGTGGCGTGATGTTCCTCGACCATAAGGTCGAAGTCGATCATAACAGATTCCATCAAACGATTCAGGTCGACGTCATGAAATGTCGCGGACTGACGGCCAGAGAGTCTCGAATAATTGAGAACATCCTTAATGAGGTTCCCCATCCTTTCGGAAGCTATCTGAATCTTTTCAAAATATGGCGTCGACTGTGGGTCATCGGGAAGGAATCGCTGAATGATCGATGTGAATGTCCGGATCTTGCGGAGAGGCTCCTGAAGGTCATGACTGGCAATGTATGCGAACTGCTCCAGTTCCTGGTTCGCCGCTGTCAGCAATGCATTCTTTTCTTCCAGCTCAGCGGTGCGGTCTTTTATCTTCTGCTCCAACTCACCCTCGCTGCGTTCTGCTCTGTTCTTCGCGCGTACCAGGTCCGTTACTTCAAAGCAAACTACGATGAGGCCGGATATTGAACCATCCTCGTCGCGAAGCGGGTGGTACACGAAATTGAAGAAAGTTTTCTCCGATTTGCCACGGCGATTCATTTGAACCTCCACTTCCTTACCGAGATAAGGTTCACCTGTGGTGAGTACTCTGTCCAGAAGCTCGCGGATTCCCTGATCCCTGAGTTCAGGCAACGCTGCGAACAAAGGTTTCCCAACGAGATCAGGCTTGTCGACAATCTCAAGATACAGGTCGTTTGCAAATTCAACCTGGTAGTTCTCCTTGCGGATAATTGTGATTGCTGCGGGTGTTTGTTCAAAGACTTTCTTAAGCAGCGTTGTGAGATGCTTGCGCGTTTTTGAAATCTTAAGCTGTGATTTTATTCTCGCAAGAAGCTCACGCGCGGAGAATGGCTTCACCATATAGTCATCAGCGCCGACATCATACCCTTCAACCCGGGTTTCCTCTCCGGCGCGCGCAGACAATAGCATGACGGGAATACCTGCGGTTTTAGGATTCGCTTTGATCTGCTTCAACAATTCAACTCCATCCATCAAGGGCATCATGATGTCGCTGACAACAAGATCAGGTGTGATCCTGGCTACATTAGCAAGAGCCTCAACACCGTTTGCCGCTGTTGACACATCATACTTCCTTTCCAGGATCCGGACCAGGTATTTAAGCATATCCGCATTATCATCAACCACCAGGATTCTTGCTTCAGAAAGATCCTTTTCGTTGGATGTATCCAAAGACTCTGCTCCGTGAACGGTATGCCCGGGGATCATCCCCGCCTCCTTTACAAAAGATTCAACAACGCCAGAGACAAAAAGGTCATTTGATTCCTGGCTGACTTTCTCTTCGGGAAGATGCCGATAGCCTTTTGGAATTCTAACAGTGAATATAGTTCCTTCCCCCACCCGGCTATCCACACTGATTTTCCCCTCATGAATTTTCACCAGCTCTGCTACAAGTGACAAACCGATCCCTGTCCCTTCATAACTTCTGCCGGCGCTGTTCGCGATCCGATGAAATCTCTCAAACACTCGCGGGAGTTCCTGCTCCGGAATCCCCACTCCGGTATCCTTCACTTTCAGAACAACGTCATTGCCCTCTTCCGTTAGCTCGATCTTTATCGATCCCTGGAGTGTGTACTTGTATGCGTTGGACAAGAGATTAAAAACAATCTTTTCCCACATGCCGGGATCAAGATAAATGTGCTCCGAAATTTCCCCGAAATGCAGATCAAGCGTAAGACCTGCTTTCTCGATGAGTGATCTGAAACTGCTGACAATGCCTTCGGTAAACGATTTGATTTCAGTCGGCCGGAATAGCGCATCAAGCTTGCCGGATTCTATTTTACTGAAATCAAGCAAAACATTCACGAGTCGCAATAACCGGATCGCATTACGATGCGCGGTGGAAACATCTTCCTTTTGCCTGGGCTGCAGACCATTTTCATTGTGGAGTAATTCCTCCAGAGGTCCCAGCATCAAGGTAAGAGGAGTTCTGAATTCATGACTGATATTACTGAAGAAGGTAGTTTTGGCCCGGTCGAGTTCCGCGAGGGCCTCCGCGCGCTTTCGCTCTTCCTCAAAAGCGTTGGCATTTGTCAGTGTGGTGACGATCTGGTCATTCAGAAGCTTGAAGAAATCATGGTATTGGGCGTCATACCGAAGTCGTGGACTGATACCCAAAATTAATAATCCATGTCCTTTCTTTTGATCTGGCCTGGCAAGGATACAAGCACAACAAAGGTGTACAGGTTCAGGCCAGGGAGGATTCGCTTCAGTAGTCAGGGACGAAAATATTTCTGAAACAGGTACGCCAAACAGAGGCTTGTCACTTGCAAGCTCAATAGCATGTGTAAGCGAAACCGTTGACTTATTCAGATCCATGCCGGAATGTCCCTGGAGGATGGGCGACCCGTCGGCGTCGAAGGTATATAAGAGCGAAAATGGAATATCATGTTTGTGATTGGAAAGCACCTCAAGAATACCAACGCATGTATCCGCAATATTCTTGGAACGATAGGTACGGTCACCCAACTCACGAAGGGTCTTAAGTCTTCTTTCGCCGAGGACCCGATCGGATGTTTCCGTGACGGTTACAAGCACACCACCGGTGGAGCCATCTTCCTGTTTGATGGGACTATACGAAAAAATGAAATAACACTCCTCTGTAAACCCGTGACGATCCAGCGGTAGCATAAAATCGGAGAATCCAACCGCTTTGCCTTCGAGCACACCATTGAACATTGGCCCAATGATGTCCCATATTTCAGAGAAGGTAACTCTGGTGGAGCGCCCCATGGCAGCGGGATGTTTTGTCGATCCCAGGATAGGGCGGTATCCGTCGTTATAAAACTGAGTGAACTCTTTCCCCCAAGCGATGTACATAGGGAAATGGGTGTTCAGCATTATGCTTACTGCAGTGCGAAGACTTTGCGGCCACCCTTCAACCGGACCCACAGGAGTTCCACCCCAATCAACCGTCCTGATGAGTTCACCCATTTCGCCCCCTCCAAGTAAGAATTCATGAGAAGCGGGTAGCGAAACGGTTTTCATACAACTATTTCAACTGGATAAAGATATCGTTGAGAGATGCTATAAGCTCATCAATTCCAGGAGGCTTAGTGATGAATGCCGCCGCACCCATTGCCAGCATTTGCTCGCGATCACGAGGCTCGGAACTTGTCGTATAAATCACCACAGGGATTTCAGCGAGCTTAGTTTGTTTTTTGATCTCTTCGAGGCACTGCTTTCCATTCATAAGCGGCATGTTGAGATCAAGGAAAATACAATCGGGTCTGACAAAACCGGCCTTCAAACATTCAAGGGCCTCAATTGCATTTTTTGCTGTTACGCAAGTGAAGGATGGAGCTGCCTCTTCCAGTGCCAGGGCAAAAATCTCCTGGTCGTCGTCATCGTCATCCACCAAATAGATCGTCGAGTCTTCTTTCATGGTGTTGGATGAATAGTTGGACAAGTTGTTTTTCCGTCAGTCAACACATCGTTGAATAGTTTGACCATAATACCCATCGGAGGGTAAGATATATTTTTTCGGACAAATAATAGAAGTCGATCAGGCTGAATGGCGACTGTGACCATAAGCCGTGTCGGAATCGGCAGGAAATCGCACAAATGTTGTTCGCTGGTATAAGATTTTCCTATTTTAAGTACTGTCCGTTGTAATGCAGATAATGCAAAGCATCGCATTTGAACGAAATTTAAGATACCCTTAACCTGGGACTTGTTGCATGAATTCCCCATCCTTTTCTTG
>JAEYXN010000276.1 GCA_023431285.1 Bacteroidota bacterium | reverse complement strand
ACGATCATGTGGGCACTCCTTGCCATTGTGTTTGCCATGCTCGCAAGTTTTTCAGAGAACCTGATAGAGTTCGTAAACATTGTCGGGTCTCTGTTCTATGGTACGCTGCTTGGTATTTTCCTCACGGCCTTCTTCGTGAGGTGGGTAGGAGGAACCGCTGTCTTTATTGCAGCGATCCTTTCGGAGGCGTTGATCATCTATTGTTACTTCTACACCGACATCGCGTTTCTGATCTACAACCTGATTGGATGCGCCACCGTGGTTGTGACAGCAATCCTGATTCAGTTGTTCCTACCACCATCAAAACCGTCTTCGACTTTGTCCTGAATTTCCCCATCGGGGCTCAATGTGTTCCACAACATTTCTAAAAGACGTAAAAACTGTTAGCGGCTTTCCCTATGAATAATTAATTTTGATTAACCCCACGACGCTACCGCCGCTCTGGTATGAATATTTTCTTTATATAAGCGACAATAAACTAATCACTGGCATGCGCTGGACAGGAAGACAAGGAAGTGGAAACGTTCAGGACCGTAGGGGAATGGGCGGACTCGCCGTTGGTGGCGGAATCGGAGGTATCATCGTAGTTATTCTCGGTCTACTGATGGGACAAAACCCATTGGACTACATTAACGGCGACAACCCAAGGGCTTACCAGGAAGAGAACTCCGCCGCGGCGGATGAGAAAGCACAGTTTGTTTCTGTCGTACTCAAAGACACCGAAGATGTATGGAATAGACTCTTCTCCCAAGCAGGATCAAATTACCAGGAACCTGTGCTTGTGCTGTTCTCGGGATATGTTCAGTCTGGTTGTGGGAACGCCAGCGCAGCTACAGGACCCTTCTATTGTCCACTGGATTCAAAAGTTTATATCGATCTGAGTTTCTATGACGACTTGCAGAACCGATTCGGAGCTCCGGGTGACTTCGCCATGGCATATGTGATCGCCCATGAAGTGGGCCACCACGTACAGAACCTGCTCGGCATTTCCGGTAAAGTTCATCAGGCCAAACAGTCGATGAGCGAACGGGAAGCCAATGCGCTAAGTGTAAAGCTTGAATTACAGGCAGACTTCTTTGCAGGAGTGTGGGCACATCATGCCGACAAAATGAAACAAATTCTCGAGGAAGGGGATATTGAAGAAGCCCTTAATGCTGCCAATGCAATCGGGGACGACCGTCTCCAGATGCAATCCCAGGGGCAAGTGGTGCCTGATGCATTTACTCATGGAACATCCGAACAAAGAATGTACTGGTTCAGAAAGGGTTACGAATCCGGTGACCTTAGCCAGGGCGATACCTTCCAGGAAATCCGATAACACGACTACTGTCTGATTCTTTCTACGTTGCCAACGTTGCGGCTACACGCTGCGCTGGTATGTTAATTTCTATCCCATTCGAAAACTCAACGCTTATGGGAAAAGATAGAGAAGGAAATTTTCATCCTAAGAAAGGAAAACCATCCGGATCAGGAACAGAGGGGAGCGCCGGAATCACATCGGGTGTTACCGGCTCTATTGAGAACTATCTTGATCTTGCAGATAAATACACAGAAGGTGCCGATGAGATGCCCGCCAATGTTAAGGTGAGGCATCCAAACAGGAATGTAAACAAGGGCGCTGACCGCAGAGAAGACAAATCTCAAAGTAAATCAAGCTACAGAACTAAACCAGGGACGGGCGACGAACCGAAAATCAACGTGGAGGCTGAGCAGCTGCCAGGGATACTGACCAAGGAACTCTTCGCAGACCTGGCGAACTACCGTGGCGGAAACTGTATTTCTATATACCTGCCGACACATAAATCCGGAGTTGACGTCAACGACAGCGCCGATAATCTCGCATTCAAAAATAGTCTCCAGAATGCCGCTTCAGAGCTTAAGCAGAAAGGCCTTGATCAGGATAAGATTCAAAAGATCCTTGATCCAGGGTATGAGCTCCTGAAAAACAGTTCGATCTGGAAGAATCTCGACAGAGGGCTCGCTGTATTCATGTCGGAGGCCCTTTTCAAATACGTGAAGATGCCGGATACACCCACAGCGGAAACAATGGTGAACAGCACCTTCATGCTTAAGCCACTTGTGAACGCAATGACGGTGAAAGAGTATTTCTACCTCCTTGTCGTCAGTAAGAAACAAGCCAAGCTTTTCAAGGCAGATGCGTTTGGTATGGTTCCGGTTGAACTTCCGGAAATGCCTAACGGTATCATCGATGTAGTTCATCTTGAAGAGAAGGATGACCAGAAGCTTTTCCGCAGTGAAAGTGGTCAGGGTGGAAAAGGTGCAAACTTCCATGGCCAGGGTGCAGGCAAACCTGATGAAAAGGAAAACATTGCTATCTACCTGGAGGAAGTAGACGAAACCATCTGGGAAGAAGTTCTGAATCGTGAGAACGTGCCGCTTCTACTGGCGGGAGTGGAGTACCTGTTACCAATCTTCCGCTCAGTGTCACATTACAATAACATCTGGCCGGAGGCACTGACGGGAAGTCATGAGCATGATGATCTTAATTCTCTCTATGAACAGGCGATCAAGATCATGGAGCCGCACTTCCGTGAAAGAACAAAGAAAGCCCTGGAGATGTATGGCAATCACTCTGCAACAGCACTCACCTCGTCGATACCCGCTGATGTTATCCCTGCTGCGCATTATAGCAGGGTAGCGCACTTGTTCGTGAGGAAGGATGAGCACATCTGGGGAACGTTCAACGAAATGGAGAACATTCTCGACGTGCACGATGAAAAGCAGCAGGATGACGAATGCCTTGTTGACAAAGCAGTAATCAATACCATTCTCAACGGTGGTGATGTACATTTTATCAGCAGGGAAGACATGCCCGCCGATAGTCCTGTCGCGGCTTTGATGAGATACTAATATCAGCTTCGCCGGGAGGCATTCATTTATTGAAGTTCCCGGCGAAGCCCTACCACAAAAACATATAATTCTATGGAAGTAAAAACAAGAATGCCTGAGAATATACCGCCGCAGCACCAGGAACGTCAACCTGGGATAGAAAAGGAAATGCGGCCCAATCCCATTTATGATACTGAAGAGCCGGGATATGGAAGACTTACCGGTAAGGTGGCCGTCATCACTGGTGGTGACAGTGGAATAGGAAGAGCTGTGGCTGTCTTATTCGCCAAAGAGGGAGCTGACGTGGTCATCTCTTACCTCGACGAGCATGAGGATGCCAGACAAACTGCCGAAGATGTGAGGCAGTATGGTAAAGAGGCCTTGCTGATCTCTTCGGACCTTTCTCAGGAAGTCAATTGCAAGAATGTGATAGACCAGGCTATTGAGAAGTTCAAACGCATAGATATCCTTGTCAATAATGCGGCAGTGCAGTATGAACAACAAAACCTGGAAGATATCTCTGCGGAGCAACTGGAGTACACTTTCAAGGTGAACATCTTTGCATATTTTCATCTTGCCAGGTATGCGGTTCCGCATATGACGGAGGGATCTGTGATCATCAATACTGCCTCGGTGACTGCCTATAAGGGCAACGAAACACTGATGGATTATTCCTCTACCAAAGGAGCGATTGTTTCATTTACAAGAAGTCTTTCACAGTCACTGGCGAAGAAGGGCATCCGTGTAAATGCGGTGGCTCCCGGACCGGTATGGACTCCGTTGATTGTCGCATCCTTCGATGATGAGAAGGTCGCCGAATTCGGAAAGGATATTCCAATGGGACGTCCTGCACAGCCTGTAGAGATTGCAACCTGTTACGTGTTCCTTGCCTCACGCGAAGGCGCGTTCTTAACAGGGCAGGTGCTGCACCCGAATGGGGGGTCGATTGTGAATACATAGTCGCGGGTCAGCTGGTCGGCCAGTCGGCAGGGTAGCCGGCAAGTAGCAAGTAGCAGGT
>JAEYXN010000263.1 GCA_023431285.1 Bacteroidota bacterium | reverse complement strand
CCTTCAAACTTCGAAAGCGATGGCAAATCATTGGCAAGGCTCCATGAAGTTGCCAAGCGATACATGCTGGCGAACTACACCGTCAACGTCTTTAACGATAACCAGGAGGAAACAGGGATTATCAATTTTGCGCATCAGATGAATGCGGATCTTCTCGTCATGGCTACCCATGGCCGAAAGGGACTCGCACATCTGTTCAGCGGAAGCCTTACTGAAGATGTCGTGAACCACATCGATATTCCAGTCTGGACTTTCTCCCTTGCAGGAAAAGAAGCTAAAGTTAACGAAGGCTGATCATTAAAGATGGAATTACAAACGCCGGTGCAGGAGCAGTTGCAGTGTTATCACTGTGGCGGAACATGTGAAGAGAGGCTGGTTTATCAGGATAAAAACTTCTGTTGCCAGGGATGCAAGACCGTGTTCGAAATACTTCTTGCGAATGATCTCTGTGATTATTATTCCTTTGATCAGAATCCCGGTCTTTCATTAAAAACCACCGATGACGAAAGCTATGCATTTCTGGATGAGAAGAATATTCGCCGGAAAGTAGTATCGTTTGATATTGAAAACTTCACCCGCGTCGAATTCTATATACCCGCTATTCATTGTGTGTCATGTATATGGCTCCTGGAGAACCTTCAGAGAATACGAAAAGGAATACTAAAGTCAGAAGTGAACTTCGCAAGGAAAACAGTTAAGGTTCACTTTACAACTTCTGAAGTAAAGCTCAGTGAAGTGGCGCGCCTTCTTTCATCACTGGGGTATGCTCCGAAGATCAATCTTGAAAACGAAGCCGATGCCGCGAGCCAGGTGAAGTATGACAACACTTTGGTGATCAAACTTGCCCTTGCCGGATTTTGCTTCGGTAACGTCATGTTGTTCAGCTTCCCTGAATACCTTGGTCTGGATCACACGGACATGTCCCTCCAACGAATCTTCTCGTGGTTGAACGTCGTTCTTTCGGTTCCTGTACTTCTTTATAGCAGTGCCGATTATTTCAGAGCGGGCTTCCGCAGCCTGAAAGACAGACAGATAAACATTGATGTTCCAATAGCTCTTGGGTTGCTAGCGCTTTTCTTCCGCAGCACATACGACATCGTGACCGGATACGGCCCCGGATATCTCGATTCATTCACAGGTTTGGTTTTCTTTCTTTTGATAGGTCGGTGGTTCCAGGGGAAGACATATCAGTCACTCGCATTTGATCGGGATTTCAAAAGCTATTTTCCACTGGCGATCCATAAGCTTGTGCAGAACGAATGGAAACCAGTTGTGATTTACGAACTCAAGAAAGGGGATCAGGTACGTGTCCGGAATATGGAGATAGTTCCTGCGGACAGTATCCTGCTCGATGATGAAGCAATGATTGACTACAGCTTTGTTACTGGTGAATCAAAGCCAGTGAATGTAAAACAAGGTGAGCTGGTTTTCGCTGGTGGAAGACTGCTCGGGAAGCCTGTGGTTATGGCTGTTGAAAAAAGAACTTCCCAATCACACCTTACCAGCCTGTGGAACAGTGATGCATTTCATAAGAATCAGGAAAGCAAATATCGCAAGATTATCGACCGTGCTGCGAGGAGGTTTACGTGGGCTGTTATGGGCATTGCAGTTTTGACTGGAGTTTACTGGCAACTTGTTCAGCCGGATCAGCTGTGGCTGGTCATCACCGCAGTTCTGATGGTGGCATGTCCTTGTGCACTTGCATTGGCGGCTCCATTTACTTATGGAAGTATGCTCAGAGTATTTGGTCGTCACGGCCTGTATCTTAAGAACGCTGACGTAATTGAAAGACTTGCAGCCATAGATGCGGTGGTGTTCGATAAAACAGGAACCGTTACCCATGGAGACTCACCTCAGATTCGCTTTGTAGGGAAGATGGAACCTCATCTGGAGGTGATGGTTCGCAGCTTAACAGCATCGTCTACCCATCCACTCAGTGCTTTGATCAGTAAAAGTATTTTATTAGACAAGACCGGAGAGATCTTATCATTCAAGGAACTTCCGGGGAAAGGTATCGAGGCACTCACTTCCTTAGGGGAGGTACGGATAGGTTCAGCGTTGTTCTGTGGCGCTATCCCGCCTCCGAACGACGGAACATCCAAAGTATTTGTCTCCGTAGATGACGATGTTATTGGATTCTATCAGATCAGTACTGCGATTCGTAAGGATATCAGGTACATGCTTAATCGTCTTGGCGCAACATTCACAGCGCTGATCTCTGGAGATAACAATGCTGACGCCGACCGGATGAAAACTATCTTTCCGGCAGGAGCGCAGCTGCGATTTAATCAGGACCCACATGATAAACTTGAATTCGTCAGGGGGCTGCAGACGGGGAAAGGTCACAAAGTAATGATGGTCGGCGACGGACTCAACGACTCTGGCGCACTTCGTCAGAGTGATGTAGGAATTGCAGTCACAGATGATACAGGAATATTTACTCCCGCGTGTGATGGAATATTGCAGGGAGACAAGATCGGTTCGCTGGACAAGTTCATGCAGCTCGCACGTACATCGACAAGGATACTAAAAACAGGGTTTGTCATCTCGTTTACCTATAACGCTATAGCATTGAGCTTTGCCGTCTCCGGGCACCTCACACCATTGGTTGCGGCGATACTCATGCCGATCAGTAGCATCAGCGTTGTAGGATTCACTTCGATGGCGGTAAACTTCGCAGCCAGACGAAAAGGACTTTAATTATGGGAATTATAATTCTTTTGATATCTATCAGTATTACCATCGCTGTCACGTTCCTGATTATTTTCCTTTGGAACATGAAAAGTGGGCAGTATGACGACACGTATACACCTTCCGTGAGAATGTTGTTCGACGATAAGAAAAAGAAAAAGGAACAGAGTGATGCAAAAAGAGCTCATAAAGAAGTATGATGTACCCGTACCACGGTACACGAGTTATCCAACGGTACCATGCTGGGATGAAAACTCATTCGGTGAACAGGAATGGTGGACTTCAGTTGAACGTGTGTTCCATGAATCAAACAGGAGCAAGGGGATTAGTCTGTACATTCACCTTCCGTTTTGTGAATCGCTATGCACTTATTGCGCGTGTAACACGAGGATTACGAAAAATCACAGCGTCGAAGATAAATATATCGCGGCTACTTTGGCTGAATGGGATATCTACCGTCAGCATTTTGATGAAACCCCACTGGTAAGAGAAATCCATCTCGGCGGTGGTACCCCCACATTCTTTAATCCGCAGAACTTAGCCAGGCTGCTGGAGGGTTTGCTAAGGGGCTGCGAGATCCATGACTCTTACGAATTCAGCTTTGAAGGACATCCGAATAATACCACAAAGGAACATCTTCAGATTCTTTATGATAATGGATTTCGGCGCGTCAGTTTTGGAGTTCAGGATCTTGATCCAAAAGTTCAAAAGGCTATTAACCGTATCCAGCCGCTTGAGAATCTTCAAAGAGCAGTTGCGGATGCGAGAGACACTGGTTACCACTCTGTTAGTTTTGACCTGATTTACGGCTTGCCTTATCAGACTGTCGAGACAGTAGAGAACACAATTAGCAGTGCCATAGCATTAAGGCCTGATCGCATATCCTTCTACAGTTATGCTCACGTGCCATGGCTTCGTCCGGGACAGCGCGGTTATGAAGACGCTGACCTTCCCGGAGATGTCACGAAACGTCTTCTTTACGAAACAGGCAGGAAGCTCTTTCTTGACGCCGGGTACATCGACATAGGGATGGATCATTTTTCATTACCATCGGACTCACTTGCCACTGCCTACTATGAACAGCGGCTTCACCGGAATTTCATGGGATACACCACCAATCAAACAGATTTACTAGTTGGTCTTGGGACCTCATCTATCAGTGATGCACGGTATGCCTATGCGCAAAATCTTAAGAAAGTAGAGGATTATACCAGAAAAGTGTTGCAGGGTCAATCCGCTGTATTTAAGGGGCACATACAGAGTTCAGAGGATATGGCGACTCGTCGGCTCATTCTGGACATTGTTTGTCTTGGTAAGACATCTTTATCGAAGTACCCGAATATCCTCACGGAAGATATAAACGAATCGCTGAAGCAAATGGAAGCCGAGGGGATTATTGAAGTTTCTTCAGAAGAGTTAATCGTAACGCCTGAAGGAAGACCCTTCGTTCGGAATATCGCCGCAGTATTTGACAAAAGAATGAAGGTGCGTTCTTTTGAAACGGCAACTTTCAGCAAATCAATCTAAGGATTAACCAAATTGTTCAACGATCTGCTTTAACTGTTCGGTGGGAACCACTCCCGATTGACGCCATTTCATTTCTCCATTCTTAAAAAGGATAAGGGTTGGAACGCCTTGTATCTGAAGCTTCGCGCTTAACTCAGGATTCTGATCGACATCAATTTTGATGATCTTCAACTTGTCACCGGTTTTACTCTTCAGGTCTTCCAGAATAGGTTTCATCATTTTACATGGTCCGCACCATTCCGCGTGAAAGTCTATCAACACGGGAGTCTCACTGTTGATCAGTTCCAGGAAGGATTTATTTGCCATAAGAATCTTTTGTCTGAAAACAGATGATTCTAAAAAATAGTTGCCATCAACAAAAGAAAGGCTGGCCCGTTGGACCAGCCCACTCAAACACCGAAACACAAAGTCAATATATAGTTCGTTCGAACTCGTAGCTTTTGAACCGTTCGAAGGCGGACCTTTCAAGCGTCTCGCGCTGGTTAGGGTGCGCAATTTCAATCAGGGCCTTGGCTCTTTGCTTCATATTTTTGCCGTACAGATAGGCAATACCATACTCCGTTACAATATAGTGTGCGTGTGCCCTTGTCGTTACCACACCGGCGCCTGGCTTAAGGAACGGCACTATACGAGAGATTCCTTTTGAGGTCGTGGATGGAAGTGCGATGATAGGTTTACCCCCTTCCGAAAGTGCAGCACCCCTCACAAAATCCATCTGGCCACCGACGCCGGAAAAGTGGTAGGTGCCAATAGAGTCGGAGCAAACCTGACCAGTAATGTCCAGCTCAATCGCGCTGTTAATTGCAGTTACCTTAGGATTCGTTCTGATGATGGCTGTATCATTTACATAATCGATGTTCATGCCGATTACACATGGGTTGTCGTCGACGAAATCATACAGCTTTCGTGTACCGAGAATGAAACCTGTTACGATCTTTCCGCGGTACTTCTTCTTATGCTGGTTTGTGATGACACCTTTCTCTACCAAAGGAATGACTCCATCGGAAAACATTTCTGTGTGAAGTCCCAGCTCTTTGTGATTGGTCAGGCTTGCAAGGACTGCGTCTGGGATTGAGCCTATCCCTGTTTGGAGTGTGGCTCCATTCTCAATAAGCTCCGCACAGTACGCACCGATGCGCATCGAGATCTCTGTGTTCGTGTCGTTACTCGTAACTTCTGGTAACTCTTGTTCAGCGTAGACAACTGCGTTGAAAGCATTTATACTTACGATCCCGTCTCCAATGACTCTTGGCATCCGCGGGTTCACCTGAGCGATCACGTACTTCGCAGTCTTGATTGCAGTTGAGGCAACGTCTACCGATACACCGAGAGAGCAATAGCCATGCTTGTCAGGAGGGGACACCTGTACCAGCGCCACATCGAGTGGAAGGATGCCTCTCTTGAACAGCACAGGAATCTCACTCAAAAAGATCGGTACGTAATCACCGCGTCCATCATTGACGGCTTCGCGAATGTTTGGCGATACAAACAGTGAGTTGACCCGGAATACGCCTTTGTATTTTTTGTCGGCGAAAAGCGCTTCACCCTGCATGCTGATACTTACAAGCTCAACATCTGAGAGCTCGTTTGCCCGGTCAACGAGTTTGCGTAAAAGAAAGTGAGGCGTTGCTGCTCCACCGTGAACGAAAACGCGGTCGCCGGACTTGATTACTCTTACCGCTTCTTCGCCTGATATATAACTGGTCATAAATTTTTTTGTTTCAAGTAAGCACCGCGATGGCCTTTTGAAAGTGACTGGGGTTAGGGAAATACCTGATTATTATCACAACGTCAACCCTTTTTTTCGGATATGACAAAAATCATCATTTGGCCTAATGGTGATCAGGAAATCCCTTTTCGACCTCGGATAGTTTTACGACTGTTTCAACCAAAAAATCAGGCCTAGCTTATGGAACTTGAGAGATTCAGTTACGACAATAAGATTGTAAAGGCGTTTATCATTGCCACAGTCATCTTTGGGTTGGTCGGTATGCTGGTAGGATTGACCGCGGCGATTCAGCTGGTCTATCCCATCTTCAATTTCGACACTCAGTACACCACCTTCGGACGGATCCGTCCACTCCACACCAACGCAGTCATCTTCGCCTTCGTAGGCAACGCGATGTTCGCCGGCGTGTATTATTCAATGCAACGTCTGCTGAAAACGCGGATGTTTAGTGATATGTTAAGCTGGATCCACTTCTGGGGATGGCAGCTGATCATCGTTGCGGCGGCGATCACCCTTCCGCTGGGGATGACTTCTTCAAAGGAGTATGCCGAGCTTGAATGGCCAATCGATATAGCAATCACTGTCATCTGGGTAGTGTTCGGCTGGAATATGATCGGTACTATTCTCCGCAGAAGAGAACGCCATATGTACGTAGCGATCTGGTTTTACATTGCTACGTTTATAACGGTTGCGGTTCTGCACGTCGTCAACTCTTTCTCAATTCCTGTTACCTTCCTCAAGAGCTACTCCTGGTATGCCGGAGTTCAGGATGCCCTCGTACAATGGTGGTATGGACACAATGCAGTAGCATTCTTCCTGACGACACCGTTCCTCGGATTGATGTATTACTTTCTTCCAAAAGCTGCTAACCGTCCGGTGTACTCTTACCGATTGTCGATCATTCACTTCTGGTCACTGATATTTATTTACATCTGGGCAGGGCCCCACCACCTTCTTTATACTTCGCTTCCGGACTGGGCCCAGTCTCTGGGGACTGTTTTCTCTATAATGCTAATCGCTCCTTCATGGGGTGGTATGCTAAATGGTTTGCTTACGCTTCGCGGCGCGTGGGATCGTGTCAGGGAAGATGTAGTGCTCAAGTTTATGGTGGTGGCCGTCACGGCTTATGGTATGGCGACCCTGGAAGGCCCGCTTCTTTCTTTGAAGAACGTTAACGCTATCGCTCACTTCACAGACTGGATCATAGCACACGTTCACGTTGGCGGTCTTGGCTGGAATGGTTTCCTCATCTTCGGTATTCTCTATTGGGTTGTGCCTCGCATGTGGAATACCACCTTATACTCATCGAAGCTTGCTAACCTGCACTTCTGGCTGGGTACCCTGGGAATCGTATTCTATGCGTTACCAATGTATGTATCCGGAGTTGTTCAGAGTCTGATGTGGAAAGAGTTTAACCCTGAAGGTTTCCTTGTGTACAAGAACTTCCTGGAGACGACGGTGCAGATTCTTCCTTTGTATGCCCTTCGGGCGATAGGGGGTGCGTTGTATCTCACCGGCGCCATAGTCATGACATACAACCTTATCAAGACAGCATATGCCGGAAGCTTTATGGCCGATGAAGAAGCTGAAGCAGCACCTCTTGTAAAAGAATACGTTCCCGCAAGAAACGCTGGATGGCATCACGCAGTCCTCGAACATAAACCTGTTCTCTTCACAGTCCTCACATTAGTAGCAATCCTGATTGGTGGAGCCATTGAAATGGTTCCAACTTTCCTGGTCAAGTCAAATGTGCCGACGATTACAGCAGTAAAACCATACACCCCTCTTGAGTTGCATGGCCGTGATATTTATATCCGTGAAGGATGTGTGGGCTGTCATACACAGATGGTTCGTCCTTTCAGGTCGGAGACGGAACGATATGGCGAGTACTCAAAGGCCGGAGAGTTTGTTTATGATCACCCATTCCTTTGGGGCTCAAAACGTACTGGCCCGGATCTGCATCGTATCGGTGGTAAGTATCCCGATAGCTGGCACTACTACCACATGCTTGAACCTGCTGCGATCTCTCAAGGATCAATCATGCCGGCGTATCCCTGGCTTTTCACTCAGAATATTGATAAGAGCGAGACTGCAGGAAAGATCACTGCACTCCGTACCATCGGCGTTCCTTACGAGCCTGGCTATGAAGAGACAGCAAATGGTGATCTCGAATCGCAGGCTCAAAAGATTGCGGCCAACCTGAAATCGGAAGGTATCGAGGTGGTGGATGACGCAGAGATCGTTGCTCTCATCGCTTATCTCCAACGCCTGGGTAGAGATATTAAATCAGAACAGTCAGCGTCAAACAAATAAGCCCCATCAAAATGTATAAGAACGTCCTTCAAAGCATTGATAACATCGCCATCTGGCCGGTGATATCATTCCTGATATTCTTCTTCTTCTTTCTGTGTTTGTTATGGTGGGTGTTTACTACCGACAAGAAAGAGATCCATGAGCTTGAGATCCTCCCAATGGATGACTCACGGCCAAAGACCGCAGAAAAACCTAATCTTGAAAACGTATGAAAAAGTCAATAGCCGCCGCGTTGTTTGCTGTGACCGGGCTGAGTGCCTTCGCACAGGATTCACAACCCGTTAGATTTCTTGATGATCCAATCAATCATCCATTGACACCTTTCTATGCGTTGCTACTACTGCTCGTAACCGTTGCGCTACTAATCATCGTGATAGGTATTGCCATGATCCGGGTTGTGAATACACTAGCGGACCGGGCTGAAAAGGAAAAAGCAGTAAAAGAAGGAAGGGAATACAAAGCGCGTCCGTCGTTCTGGAATCGGTTTCTCCAGACAGCGAACGCTTCTGTTCCACTGGAAGATGAAAAGAGCATTGAGATGGACCACAGCTATGATGGTATCAAGGAGCTTGACAATCACTTACCGCCCTGGTGGAAGTGGCTGTTCTATGGTACGATCGGATGGGCCGGTATCTATATGGTGGTTTATCACTTTACTGATTCGCTTCCGCTGATGGAAGACGAGTACCGCCACGAGCTGGCACTTGCCGAACAACAAAAACAAAAGTTCCTCGCGCAGCAGCCCAAAGTCCAGGTAGATGAAAATGCCCTCACCTATTCAAAGGATGATGCCATCATTGCGAAAGGAAAGGAGATATATAGCATTAACTGTTCAGCGTGTCATAAGAGCGACGGTGGTGGCGGAATCGGACCAAACCTTACGGATGAATACTGGCTCCACGGCGGTGACGTGAAAGATATTTATGCAGTCGTGAAGAATGGTGTGCCTGAAAAGGGAATGGTGTCCTGGGCGAATGTGTTGAACCCCGAACAGCTTCGTGATGTGTCGTTCTTCATCATGAGCCTGCAGGGAAGTAATCCTGTCGGCGCGAAGGCTCCGCAGGGAGAAGTCTACAAACCCCTCGCTCCGGTGCAAGCCGATACCGTGCGCGCACAGGCAAGTTTGTAGAGGGAATAACAGGGAAAAGAAATGTTGTATTTGAAAATATAACCAGATGGTGGATACAGACAGAGAGGAAAGGATATTTCAGTACGACGAAGAATTCCGCGATACAATCAATACCGTGGATGAAACGGGGAAGCGCGTGTGGGTTTATCCAAAGAAACCTTCCGGATATTATCACCGCCTGCGCATAGCGGTTACGGTAGTCTTACTCTCGATCTTGTTTGCAGGCCCGTTCATCAAGATCAATGGGCAGCCTCTTCTCCTGATGAATGTGTTCGAAAGGAAGTTCGTCATCTTTGGTCAGGCTTTCTGGCCACAGGATTTTGTTATTCTTGCGCTGGTACTCATAACGTTCTTTGTTTTTATTATTCTGTTTACTGTTGTATTCGGTCGCGTATGGTGCGGGTGGGCCTGCCCTCAGACACTATTCATGGAAATGGTGTTCCGGAAAATCGAATACTGGATCGAAGGTGACGCGGCGCAGCAAAGACGTTTGGATAAACAACCATGGAACGCTGACAAGATTCTTCGGAAAGGAAGTAAGCAACTTATATTCCTTACCATCTCAGTGCTCATTGCGCATACCACAATGGCTTATATTATCGGGATTGATCAAACACTGGATATTATTACCCAATCCCCGGCAGAACACCTGGCAGGGTTCCTGGGACTGGTCGCCTTCACCGGAGTCTTCTACGGCGTATTTGCTCACTTCCGGGAACAAGCCTGCATTGCAGTGTGTCCTTATGGAAGATTACAAGGTGTTCTCCTTTCAAAGGATTCTATTGTTGTGGCGTACGATTGGGTGCGGGGAGAACCACGTGGGAAGCTGCGTAAAAACGAAGTAAACACCTCTCACGGTGATTGTATCGACTGCAAGCTTTGTTATCACGTTTGCCCTACCGGGATAGATATACGCAACGGGACGCAACTTGAATGCGTGAACTGCACTGCCTGTATCGATGCCTGCGATGAGGTGATGATCAAAATCGGAAAACCAAAGGGACTGATTCGCTTCGCCTCCTTCAACAGCATCGAGAAAGGAGTGAAGCGCCTCCTCTCAAATCGTGTGATCGCCTACTCAGCGGTATTGCTTGCACTCGTTGCTTTTGTTACGGTGGCATTGCTAACGAGGTCGGAAGTCGAGACGACAGTCCTGAAGGTTCCAGGTACTACATTTCAGAGAACAGAAGAGGGATTGATCTCCAACTTGTACAACATCGAGTTTGTAAACAAAAGCTTCGAGGAGATCACACTTGATGTCAGGATTGAGTCACCTTCAAAGGCTTCGCTTGAAAAGGTTGGTGACCCTGTTATCTCAGTTCCAGGCGAAGGCCTTGTGAAAGGTGTCTTCTTCATCAGGATACATCCCTCTGAGATTTCTTCACCAAAGACCGAGGTACTATTGGGTGTTTACAGAGATGGAAACCGGGTCGAAACGATCAAAGTAAAATTCATATCACCAGTTACAAAGGCTTCCGACTGGAAGAGATAAAATACAATACTATGAACTTTGGAAAATGGATAGTCGTCGCCTTCATACTCTTCGCTGTGTTTATCGCAACACTTGTGACAGTATGCGTGAAGCAGGATATTTCCCTGGTAACAAAAGAGTACTACCAGGAGGAATTAAAGTTTCAGGAGCAGATCGACCGCCGTCGCAATACGGACGCGTTGGCCGAGTTGCCGGTTATTTCCGTGGAGAAAGGTGTACTTACACTCAACTACGCTTTATTACCGGAAGTAGAGAAAGGACAGATCAAACTTTTCCGTCCTTCAGATCCAGACCTTGACCAGATTTTTGAGATCAGGAGTTCATCTGCAACTTCAAAGGAGTTTGCGATATTCAATCCGCATCCCGGACTGTATCGCGCGCAGATGTCGTGGTCACAAAATGATAAGGAGTACTACTTCGAAAGGATAATAATATTGTAATGATTCTCACAGCCATCTTACTCGGTCTGGCAGGAAGCCTTCACTGCATCTTCATGTGCAGTCCGCTGGCGATAGCGGTGACCAGGGGTGGTGGGATATCGCGTAAGCTTCTTTACAACGGTGGGCGTATCCTCACCTATGCAATCCTGGGTGCCCTCGTTGCTATGTTCGGACATCTGTTAAGTCTTTCCGGTTTTCAGTTTACCCTTACCATCCTCGTCGCATTGGGCCTTATACTGATGGGAATCTCGGGAATGACGGGTTTGAAGATTCCGGGGATCACATCGGTAATGTCACAGCTTACCTTGTTTATCAAGAAGTCTTTTGGCCGTTTTATCGAATCGCGCCGATACCATTCAATCTTTTTGCTTGGGATGGTCAATGGTCTGCTTCCCTGCGGGGTCACTTATCTTGCGTTGACGTATTGCCTCACACTCGATGGAGGAATCAGTGGATTCAACTTCATGCTTTGGTTCGGATCCGGAACGCTGCCCGCGATGCTGGGTTTGACATCCATATTATCGGCGCTGGTTCAAAGGTTCAGTATCAATGCCACGCGGGTAACACGCTACAGCTATATAGCCATAGGACTTCTTGTGGTAGGAAGATTAATGGTTTCGAATCACACCGAAATAGCGGATGCAGTCAATCAGGGTGTGATCCTGCTTTGTCAATAGCGCGGCTTGAGCTCAATGCCGCGCGAAGTTCCACTTCACAACCTGTTCAAGCTTTGGTGGGCTTAGGATTTTCACCTTACCACTATTGATCTCTATAAGGCCTTCGTCTTTAAAATCAGACAACACGCGAATGACCGACTCCGGCGCGGTTCCCACCATCTTAGCCAGATCTTCACGGGGTACTGATAATGATTCTTTCTCCGCCTGGTGTGTATACATCTTGAGCAACGCCTCAGCAGTGCGCTGGCGTACTGAGTTATAAGCAAGATTCAGCAGTTGTGCTTCCTTCTCCGCCACCTTCTTGCAGAGAAGCGCAATGAATGTATTTGAAACATCGCGATGGCTCTGAAGAAGAGTAAGAAAGTCGTGCTTGGGAATAATTACCAGGTCAGTGTCTTCCAGTGCAATTGCGGAATCTTTCTGAGGAGCGTTTTCCAGCATCGATTCAAATCCAAAGAAATCATTCGCTTTATAAAGATTCGTAATAAGCTCCTTGCCATCGAGGTTCGTTTTATACGTTTTTACACTACCGGATTTGATGTAGTAAATATTGTTAGGAAGATCGCCTTCCATGAAGATGTCGGCTTTCTTCTTATAGTGTTTCGTTTTCTTCTCCTTGCAAAGATCTTCAAGATCAAGGGCAGTTCTTGCATCGTTAATGAAGGACTCAAGGCCCTCTGCGTTCGGAGGATAATCCTTTTGCTGAAGAGAACTTTTCTTCAAACGTGTTTCTATAGCATTGAGAAGGTCGGTGTCATCGAATGGCTTGGTGAGATAATCATCAGCGCCAAGAGTCATTCCTTTACGGATATCCGTTTTCTCTGTCTTTGCTGTCAGGAAGATGAAAGGTATGCGCGCGGTTTCAGGGCGTTTGCTCAGGATATGCAGAACACCATATCCGTCGAGTTCCGGCATCATGATGTCGCAGATGATAAGGTCAGGGTTCTCTTTTTGTGCCATCTCAACACCAACTTTTCCATTGTGTGCGGTTACTACGTCGTAGTGGGCTAATGCAAGGATCTCGCTGGTGTTTTCGCGGACCTCCGTGTTGTCTTCGATAAGCAATATCTTTTTCATGTTCCTGGATTCAAATCTTTTTAGGTACTCTCAGAGCGCGGAACCTCGACGGTGAAAGTGCTTCCCTTACCGTATTCACTTTCAAATTCTATCGTTCCATTTAACAGGTCAATATAGCGCTTTACAATGTTTAGGCCAAGGCCGGTACCCTGGATATTGGTGGCGTTGCTGGCGCGGAAGAATCTGTCGAACATATGCTTCTTATCGTCTTCAGGTACCCCGATGCCTTCGTCCTTCACCGAGATCCTGATGTTATCCTCTCGCCGGGAAAGGGAGACGTATATGTTCTTGTTTTCGTCAGAGTACTTGCTCGCGTTGGAGATAAGATTAAAAAGGATGTTCCTCAGGATACGCGAGTCTACCTTAATCACATGATTTCCAGCTGGCGTATACACCACAATCTTCTGACCCGGCTTCAATGTCGATTTCAACTCTTCCTGAATTTCATGAAGGAATTCAGGAACGTCGAGTTCTCCGGGATTGATTTCAACTCGTCCCTCTTCAAGTTTACCAAGAGAAAGGAAATCATTAAGGATAGCCGTCAGGTGATTTACATTTGATTTGATCCGTGCAGTATGCTTATCGATTTTATCGAATTCTCCTTTTTCACGGTACTGGCTGACCAGCGATGCGGAACTCATAATGGTGCTCAAAGGCGTCCTGAACTCATGAGAAGCTATCGATACGAATTTTGACTTAAGCTCATTAAGCTCCCGTTCTTTCTCCAGCGCCTTTTGTGCCTCCTCCTCCGCGCGTTTACGCACTTCTACTTCTTTCTCCAGCTCATGTACACTTCTGTTAAGAGCTTCCGTTCGGGCCTGTACTTTGCGTTCCAGTTCGGCCGCGTAGAGCAACAGTTGTTCCTCACTGCTTTTTAATGCTTCTTCCGCTTTCTTTCGCTCAGAGATGTCGATGATGAAAGCCATCACCAGGAGGTCTCCTTTTACTTCCTTATAACTAAGACTGACTTCCACCGGGAACTCGGTTCCGTCGAGGCGGATTGCCATAAGGTCGCGGCCGACACCCATGCGGCGTGGGGAAGGGTGTTCTCCAAATGTTTTGCGGAGGTGCGTATGCATTCCCCTGTATCGCGGTGGCAACAAATCTTCGAGAGACTGTCCGATCAGCTTTCCTTCCTCATATCCAAACATGGTTTCCGACACAGGGTTTGCCAGCAGGATCGTCCCCTCACGGTTCACCATGATTATCCCTTCTGCAGAACCCTGAAATATTTCACGAAAGGTGTCATTAGACGTGATCTGAAGATTGATTTTCTCGTTGGTTGCCATATCGGCAAGTTACGTTTATGTAATAAATGATAAAAATCAGTTTTTCGATTGATGCAAATTCTAATTCGCCGCTTATGAAGCTGCTATGTTCGTATCAGGAAAGCTAATTCCGGACAATTTATTATGAAGGACCAGATTCTTTGCGCCATCGAATTTACGGAATCGTCTGCGGCTGCACTTCAGTGGGCTGCCAGGCTGGCAAGGACGTCCAAGGGAAACCTTTCAGTCCTTTATTCTTATCGCTTGCTGCAGTCCGGCAAGCTTAACGATATCGTATCGTTCAGAAAAAAGACAGAAGAAGAAGCACGGAAGAAGTTTGCCCTTATGGAGAAGGCGGTAATCGATGGAGAAGTTCCTGCTACTTTCATCCCTGAGATCGGGTTTTATTCCGATAACATCGAAAATTTCATCCGCAAGAATCCCATGACGCTGGTGGTTCTCAGCGAGTTTATGGCAAATGCGATCTACGATCATAAGGGGCAAACCCTCGCGCATTTCCTGAAGGCTCTACGCGTCCCCCTACTTATTGTGCCATTCGTGCACGAAGAAAAAAGCATTGACGAGGTTGAAAGCGAGATTCCGAAAGGAAAGGTCGCAAGCTGATCACTCTGTACCCGAGAGCCGGAATTGGTAAAATCCGGGGTTTGTGAATTTGTTTCATAAACTTTACTATTGTATCGGGGAAATACTTTGATGACTCTAGCTTCCGAAAACATTCTTCTGCTCGGCTCTATTCTGCTGTTTATTAGCATTGTAGCAAGTAAGACATCCTTCCGTTTTGGTATTCCGACACTGATACTGTTCCTTATTGTAGGGATACTTGCAGGATCTGAAGGCTTCGGAGGAATTATCTTCGATGATCCGAAAACGGCGCAGTTCCTGGGTATGGTCGCCCTTACTTTCATCCTCTTCTCAGGAGGTCTTGATACTAAATGGGAAAGCATCAGAACAACAGTAAAGAATGGTTTATCCCTTGCAACGCTGGGCGTATTAATCACAGCCGTCGCGGTAGGTCTGTTTGCTGCGTGGTTATTAGGTATGACGCCAATCGAAGGTTTACTTCTCGGAGCCATCGTTTCCTCCACGGATGCAGCCGCCGTATTTAGTATCCTTCGTTCAAAAAGTCTGGGCCTCAAGGGAAGTCTTCGTCCTCTCCTTGAATTTGAAAGTGGTAGTAACGACCCGATGGCGTACTTCCTGACGGTATCGTTTATCTACCTTCTGCAAAACCCTGAAGCGGGATGGGTAACCCTCGTTCCAAAGTTCTTTATTGGAATGGTCCTCGGTGCCCTTTGCGGATACGCTTTTGGAAAGATCATGGTGTGGATTGTCAACCGCATCAAGCTTGACGTGGAAGGTCTCTATCCCGTACTCATCCTTTCACTGGTGTTCTTTACTTTCTCTTTTACGGAACTGATACAAGGTAACTCATTCCTCGCGGTGTACATCTCAGGTCTTATCCTCGGAAACAGTAACCTCATTCACAAGAAGAGCTTGATGAAGTTCTACGATGGGCAGGCGTGGCTTATGCAGATCGTAATGTTCCTTGCCCTGGGGCTGCTTGTCTTCCCGTCCAAGATAATGCCGATCATTCCCGAAGGAGTAATGATCTCGGCCTTCCTCATCTTTATCGCGAGACCGGTGTCGGTTTTCATCTCTCTCGCATTTACCAAGGACATCAACTTTAGAAAGAAAATATTCATTTCATGGGTCGGACTCCGAGGCGCGGCACCCATCGTCTTCGCTACCTATCCTCTCCTCGCCGGAGTCCACTACGCCGATACAATCTTCAACCTTGTCTTCTTTATTTCAGTCTCGTCTGTCCTCCTGCAGGGAACGACCCTCGGCATTGTTGCGCGTTGGCTCCACCTTGATGTACCAGAGAAAGTCAAACGTAAATTCCCTCTCGATATCGAAGTGAAAGATGAGATGAGCTCTGAAATGATGGAGATAGATATCCTCCCTCAGTCGGTCTCAATAGGAAGGGCTGTCGTGGAACTTGCTCTCCCGAAAACAGCGTTGATCGTACTCATCCATCGCGGCGGAAAGTATTTGACCGTAAAAGGCGATACGGTCATTGAACCGAATGATCACCTTCTGCTGCTGATCGACAGCAAGGACACCGCTCCACAAGTGTATAAAGCCTTTGGAATGCCCAACGGACTACCAGCGTAAATCAGAGTGAGCGTGAGAGTGAGAGCGGGCGTCGTCACTTCGTTCTGACCTCTACGCGCCTTGTGCCACAGTTAGTTTGCGCGCCACTACTAAGGAAACAATACTGAAGAACACAGCAATCATCCCGACGTGCTGGTAATTCAATAATGCAATAGCTTTCGTCCCAAATTTTGAAGGCGCTTCAGAGAGAATAAGTCCCGCGATAAACGAAGCAAATCCCGATGTGAGTTGCTGGACCGATGACCGGATGCTCATATAACTTCCCCGCATCTCAGGTGCAATCACCGCTGTCTCCATAGTAGTGGAAGGAACCATTCTTCCATTGCTGAAGATGAAAAAGATAGCAGAGATCAAGAGCGCCAGCCACACAGGAACCGGCGAAAGGTTAGTGATCAACACAATAGGAATGATCACCAATGAACCAAAGATGGTAAAGATTCTAAGACGTCCGTATTTGTCCGCCATCCGTCCAATGATAGGAGAGAAGATCATAGTTGCCAACCCGCCGACAAGGTAAATATAAGTGAGCTCAGTTTTCGAGAAGCCAACATTCCCTACCATGTATGTAGCAACGAATGGTATGATGGTGAAATGTCCCAGCATCAGCAAAGATGAGAACGTAAGACCCAGCTGAGTATTCGGGCTGGTGAAGATCTTCTTTACAACACTTGCAGGACTCGCGTTCAGATGACTCATATGATTCGTCATGCTCGGGATGACGTAAAACATTACGATGAGTATAATGGTACCGAGTATTCCAAGGAAAAGAAACGGCGTATGCCATGACACCTGGTCTGCGATAAGCAAACCAAAAGGAACTCCCACCACTGACGCTACACCGAAAGAGGCCATCACTGATCCGATGCCCTTGGCGCGTCGCTCGAGCGGCACAGCATCACTCACGATAGAGAGAACTAACGCACCAAGTACACCTCCGAATGCTCCGGTAAGTGAGCGGGTCAGCAACAGAAAACCATAACCAGGGGCAAATGCACAGGCCAATGTTCCGATGCTGAATCCGGTATAGATAAAAAGTAAAGCGGTGCGTCTGTCGAAACGGTCGATTACAAATGCGCCGATGAATCCTGCAATGCCTGCGGTCACAGAATAGGATGCGACAAGGATGCTGAATTGTCGCGCATCGATTTGCAGAACTTCGATCAGGTGTTGCCCCAATGGCATCATGATCATGAAGTCAAGAATATGAGTGAACATCGCCGCGGACAGCGTCAGAAGGAGAAGGCGTTCGTTTTTCACGGTAGAGTGGTGGAATGATTGGTTGATAGACGCAACGGTGTAGAATCTATTTTAATGCGAAAGAAATTATAGCAACGGTTCAATCACCTTAAGTACATTATCCGCCACGATCCTGTGGCCCTGTGCATTTGGATGGATGCCATCAGGAAGGTTAAGCTTTTCGTTACCAGCGACATCCTGTAAAAGAAACGGGATCAATGAAGCGTTATTCTTCCGAGCCAGCGCAGGATAAATACCCTTGAACTTCTCAGTATACTCAGGTCCGATGTTAGGAGGAACCATCATACCGGCTATCACAATCTTAGCAGTCGGATAACGTGCCTTCACCTTGTCTATAATTCCCTGAAGGTTTTTCTCCGTCTGCTCAAGAGGCAGCCCCCTCAAACCATCGTTAGGCCCGAGCTCCAGTACAAAAATGTCGACAGGTTGTCTCAGTACCCAATCGATACGACTCAGTCCCCCTGCAGATGTCTCTCCGCTGAGACCTGCATTAATAATTTTAACATCTTTTCCTTTGTCATTCAGCTTCTTACCAATCAATGCGGGGAAGGCCTCATCGGAAGAAAGTCCATAGCCTGCGGTCAGGCTGTCACCATAAAACAGTATCGTTTTCGGAGCAGGGGCAGCCTGAAGGAGCACAAACAGTGAAATAATCAGTACGTTTCTTACGACCATAGGCATAAAACTGGTATATCTTTAAAGGTATCGTAAACAATTTCGCTTGTTATAACGATTTAAGTTAAGAATTGATTCTAAATAATGTCATCCTTCATCCTCCACGTCGAAAATCTCACCAAGGCTTACCGGTCAGCCGACAGATCGCTCATTGTTCTTGACGGTGTGTCTTTCTCAGTTTCCGAAGGCAATTCTGTTGCAATCATCGGGCCATCGGGCAGTGGGAAGACTACTCTCCTTGGACTATGCGCGGGCCTCGATACAGCGACCGCGGGTTCTGTCTCTGTGATGGGATACAAACTGGATGCGCTAAGTGAGGATGACCGGGCGTATGTGCGCAATCAATATGTCGGGTTCGTGTTTCAGAATTTCCAACTGTTGTCAACCCTCACCGCCCTGGAAAACGTCATGGTACCGCTTGAGCTTCGTGGTGAAAGAAATGTCGGTGAGAAGGCGATGGACCTGCTGAAGCGCGTAGGTTTGGGTGACCGATACCACCATTACCCATCTCAACTATCCGGAGGAGAGCAGCAAAGGGTGGCGATCGCGCGCGCGTTTGTAACGGATCCAAAGATTCTTTTTGCAGATGAGCCCACCGGTAACCTCGATGAGGAAAACGCCCACCATGTCACTGACCTGCTCTTTAGTATGAATCGTGAAAATGGAACTACACTGGTGCTGGTGACCCACAACATCGAGCTCGCGCATAAAACGCAGCGGGTACTCAAGATGCGCGGTGGAAAACTTGTCGAAGATGTATCTACGCCCTTATCAATAGCCAATAATTCCTAGACCGTGATCGAATACGTCATTAAGCTGAAGCGAAAAAAGAAATGGAGTTTGCTGGATCGCTGGACGTGGATCATGGCGTTCCGTGATGCACGCCATAACCTAAAACGCCTGGCACTCTTTGTCGCCTCTCTCGTTGCGGGTATCGCGGCCGTTGTGTCGCTGGACTCACTCAACCATAGTCTGCAAAACGACATTGACCAAAATGCAAAGGAATTGCTTGGCGCGGATCTGGTTGTTTCCGGTGACAAGAAGCTTACACCTGACGTCATTACAGCTTTTGATTCAGTCGGATTGCCTCAGGCATCGCAGGCGGACATGGCTTCCATGGTGCTGTTCCTCAACAACGGACAATCGAGACTGATCAGGCTTGTCGCTATCCGAGGTGATTTTCCATTCTATGGTCAGGTTAAAAGCGTTCCTGCGAACGCCTACGAAAAAGTGAAGGCGGGTGGATATGCTATGATGGATGAGACGCTGGCGACTCAATTCGAGGTGAGCTCTGATGATTCTATTCGTATAGGGAAGAGTGTTTTTAAAGTTGCAGGCGCTGTGAGCGAGATCCCCGGGGGAGGTGGAATCATGGCTACGTTCACTCCGTCGGTCTATATCTCAATGAATGATCTCGACTCCACAGGCCTTGTTCAGTATGGAAGCCGTGTCAACTACAGAGAGTTTTATAAAGAATCAAAGGCCGGGCAAGCCAATGAGCTCGCAGAAACATTCAAGCCTCTTCTCCAGAAGAACGGTTTTTCCTATGAAACAGTGGAAAGCAGAAAGGAAGGACTGGGTCGTGCATTCCTTTCCATCTACCAGTTCTTCTCTTTGCTGGCATTCGTAGCGCTGATACTTGGATGTATCGGCGTTGCCAGCGCAGTGCATATTTACGCCAGGGAGAAACGACAGGAAGTGGCTGTGCTGCGATGCGTGGGCTCCACGGGCTGGCAAGCGTTTTCCATCTTCTTTATTCAGGTCTTTATCCTGGGAGTAATCGGAAGTATCATAGGATCCCTCATCGGAGTAGGCATCCAACAAGTTCTGCCAGTTCTACTAAAGGGATTGTTGCCTTTCTCTCTTGATCTTACTGTGTCGTATGAATCATTGTTGATGGGCGTGATACTGGGGTCCATCGTATCCGTCCTCTTCTCTGTACTTCCTTTGGTCTCGATCAGGTTCGTTCCACCATTAACGGTGTTGCGAAATGAAAGCGACGACGAGCGTACCTGGCCCAAGACCAAGATCCTGGCAGCTCTTCTGATCGTTGTGTTTCCCGTCGCGTTTGCAGCGTTTCAAACCAAGAGCTGGATCACCGGATTGCTCTTCTTCGCCGGCCTGGCGGTAGCCCTTGCAGCACTCACCGGTGTCGCGATATTATTGCTCTTCCTGGTCAGACGCTTTTTCCCTACAAAGGCAAGCTTCGTGTTGAAGCATTCTCTGGCGAACCTGTATCGTCCCAATAATCAAACCCGCATCCTTCTTGTAACGATAGGTCTGGGCGCATTCATTATTTCGACACTTAATGTAGTCGAACAAAGTATGTTGGGTCAGGTGGAATTCACAGGACAGGAGAATCAATCCAATACTATATTGTTCGACATCCAGAGAGAACAAAAGGATGGAGTGGTGGCGCTGATGAAAGAGCACGGACTTGAAGTGAACCAGGTGGTGCCGATTATCACGTGCAGGCTTCTTGAAGTGAAGGGGCAAACAGTAGAAGCAATCCGTGCGGATACCACTCAGAAAACCCGGGGGTGGGCGCTCACCCGTGAGTATCGTGTAACGTACAGAGACTCACTACACCATTCAGAGCAATTAACGAAAGGAGAGCTCCAGCATCTTCGTCAGGGACCAGACTCGGTATGGCTGACGATTTCCGAGGGAATGGAGGAAAACCTGAATGTTACCATCGGAGACTCACTGGTATTCGACATACAAGGGGTTCCTGTTAAAGCGTTTGTCGGCGGGATCCGTAAAGTAGACTGGCCTAAGGATCCTCCAAACTTCGTATTTGTCTTTCCACATGGCGTCCTTGATGATGCCCCGCAGATCTACGTTACGGCTACACGCATTGACGACCCGGCACGCTCAAGGGAGTTTCAGTCTAAGTTGATATCCGGCTTTCCAAACGTATCGCTCATAGACCTCAGGTTGATATTAAGTACTGTCAATCAGTTATTCGACAAACTCGGACTCGTAGTAAGATTCCTTGCATTGTTCTGTGTGGTGACAGGACTCATCGTACTGGCAGGCGCAGTGGCAAACAGCAAGTTTATCCGAATCCGCGAGAACGTGTTGTTAAGAACGATCGGGGCCCGGTCGCGGCAGGTACTCTTTATCACGCTGGTGGAATACGCGTGGCTGGGACTCTTTGCTGCCCTTGCGGGAATGTTCCTTTCCATCGCTTCGGGTTATGTACTGGCTACTTATTTCTTCGAAATGACGTTCGCATTCGACTGGAAGGAGCTGCTTCTAATCGCACTGGGAGTGGTTTCGCTCACGGTGTTCATTGGATGGTATAATTCCCGCGAAGTGATCAATACTCCGCCGTTGCAGGTATTGCGCCGGGAAAGTTGATCAGCATTTCTTATATTGTTTCTGGAGCCGCTGCATAATTCAGTTTCCTATGAGATTTGTACTGGTCCTGGTTGGTGTCGGGGTGTGCTTCCTTTCTTTTGCCAAACCTCCCACAAGGATAAAATTTATTGAGAATAAAAATCAATGGGCCCCGGGGACAGACTTTGTCGCGAAGATCCCCGGTGGTGAGATGCATATTGCCCCCGGTTCCTTTACCTACTACTTCCTTGATCAGAAAAAGATTGAAGACTATCACCTGAAAGACATCCACCACGGTGTGCCTACATCTGAATCGCATGCACGGGTCTTAATTGACGGTGTTAAAATAAACGCCACCTTTCTTGACGCTAACCCTCACGCCACCCTTTCCTACATAGGGCGGTCGTCTGAGTACTACAATTATTTTCTGGGGCAAGATGAGTCGCGTTGGGCTTCCAGGGCATATGCTTACGATGGATTCATCTACGATGATTTTTATGATGGTATTGACCTGAAGGTGTACAACCATGGCAATAGTGTAAAGTATGATCTGATGGTAGCGCCAGGGGTGGATCCGTCTCGCATCCGCGTCCGTTATCAGGGCCCGGACGGTGTGGAGTTAAGAGATGGAGATCTTCATGCTATTACAATGCTCGGTGATGTCATCGAGAAAAGTCCTGTTGCTTATCAATTCATCGAAGGAAAGAAGGTCATGGTGAAGTGTGAATTCTTTCTTGATGGTAACACAGTGAGCTTTGTGTTTCCTGATGGTTATGATGACTGCCATGAACTGGTAATCGATCCCCTGCTGATCTTCTCGACTTACTCAGGTGCTGCTGCCGACAACTGGGGAAGTACGGCTACCTTTGGTGAAGGAGGCACCCTCTACTCAGGAGGAATCGCTTCGCATAACGTAATCGACGGACGCGATAACTTGTCTTTCGGATTCAGTGGCGAGTTCCCTGCCACGATGGGTGCCTTTCAATCATGGTACGGCGGGGAGTTTGATGTAGCCATCCTTAAATACGATTCGCTTGGTGAAAATATTCTTTATGCTTCTTATCTGGGTGGCGCCAATTGTGAGTCGCCCCATAGCCTGGTAGTTAACGACAACAATGAGCTCATTATCTTCGGTACTACGGAATCGGGTAACTTTCCAGTGAGCGCCTCGGGGTACAGGAAAACCTTCTCCGGGGGAACACTTGTAAACTCCGTGTTCTATTATGAGAAGGGTACCGATATGTTTGTCACGAAGATCAGTGCCGACGGTACGAAGATACTGGGATCAACCTATCTGGGTGGCGTCAGGAATGACGGTGCCAACTTCTACGGCAGTGAGCTGCGTAAGAATTATGGGGACGATCTCCGTGGAGATGTGATTACAGATGTGGATGGAAATATCTATCTGTCCACTGTGTCTGAATCGACGAACCTGTCTACCTTAAACACCTACCAGGGAGGGTTCACTGATGCGCTGGTGATGAAGCTCTCTCCTGATCTGAGCAATGTAATATGGTCCCGCTACCTTGGCGGTGCCGGTACTGATGCAGCGCACACCATCAAGTTTGGAGACAATTCAATCTACGTTGCCGGAGGAACGACAAGCACAGACTTCCCAATGGCTGGAACACCGGCGCAGCCAGTACACGCCGGTGGTGTCGATGGTTGGGTCGCGCAGCTTTCGCTCGACGGACAAACCATCATGAATTCGACCTTCACAGGTTCAGCGCACTATGATATGGTGTTCTTCGTCGACCTGAATGCGTCGGGTGAAGTATATGTCTATGGTCAGACCAACGGAACGCGTCCCATCTTCCCTGATGATATTTATCGTAATGAAGGCTCCGGACAATTTCTGCAGAAATTCACACCCGATCTTAGCGAAGCCCTCTTTTATACTGTGTTTGGCTCGGGTAAAGGAACACCGGATATTTCTCCCACAGCGTTCCTCGTAAATGATTGTAACAACCTTTACATGGCCGGATGGGGAGGTAATCTGAATCTCAATATGGATGGGGGAGGTGCGTTCGATACGCACACCTTCAGACTTAGTGTGACGGATGATGCGTATCAGAAAACGACGAATGGACATGACTTCTATCTCATTGTGCTTTCACCCGATGCGAAGGAAAGACTGTATGCTACCTTTCTTGGAGGAACATCAAGAACCCA
This sequence comes from Bacteroidota bacterium, assembly GCA_023431285.1. Lineage (GTDB taxonomy): Bacteria > Bacteroidota > Bacteroidia > Cytophagales > Cyclobacteriaceae > Ohtaekwangia. Next base: position 3,792 of record JAEYXN010000263.1, on the reverse strand, counting down.
CGTCGATGGCGGTACGAGTCGTTTCGATAAGCATGGTGTAGTGTATCATGCCGTCTGCGCGGGATGCGGGAACATTGATGACTTCCCGACCACAAGTACTGCCGTGTCGCGCACCAACAATAGTCAGAATTGTAACAACGCAGCCTTCAAGTTCGACCTGTCATCATTGAAGGCACGCATCAAAATTAACAGCGCTGCGACTGTTTGTTTTCCTGAGGACATCGTGCTGGAGAATGTAAGCATCGGCGGACAGAGATACTTCTGGAACTTTGGAGATGGTTCTCCGATATTGGAGCAGCAGTCGTTACGCGTGGTGAATCATAATTACAAGAATCCGGGAACCTATACGGTCTGGTTAAAAGCATTTGACCCCGGCACTTGTCAGACTTCTGATTCAGTCTCGGTGAATGTAAAGGTGGGAATTGCGCTTGGGAAGTTTCCAGAAGATGACAAGATGTGCGAAGGAACTGATTACACACTCACCGCGAGTGGTGGCGCCTCGTATCTGTGGACCAGCAAAGATCGAAAGTACCGTTTTACTTCACCCGCCATCACAGTTTCTCCAGATACCACAACATTGTTTTATATCAACGTGACAGAACACTCAGGGTGCGTATCGTGCGACTCGGTCCTGTTGAGTGTAGTACCCGAGTTAAGGCCCGATTTCTCATTTGAACGTGCTTCTGATTGTGAAGGCGAGAGTGTGCTGACGGTAACGAATCTAACGGATAGCCTGCTGGCAGGGGATCAGCTGTACTTTGATTTTGGAGACGGCACGACCAGTGACCTGGAAGAAGTGCGGCATCTTTTTACTGAGACCGGCCAATACAATGTGAAGCTGGTAGGGGTACGCGACTTCTGTGTTACTGAAACCTTGGTGCCGATGCATTTCGGTCCGTTGAAGTTTCCGAACGTCATCACTCCCGGATTGGAGGACGGCAAGAACGACACGTTTGCCATCCAGTTTGGAGACTCTCCGGGCCTGACCCCGGATGCATTGGGTTTCCGGACCAGCGTGACCATCTACGACCGGTGGGGTCGTTTGGTTTACAAAAGTGAGGATTACAAGTCGGATTGGTCAGGAGCAGACCTCGCGACGGGCGTGTATTATTATGAAGCTTCGGTACAGGATCATTCGACTTGTAAGGGGTGGGTTCATTTGGTGAAGTGATCGCAGACGGAGATATTTTCGATGATGCGGCCTGAGTTTTGGCAAATCCGATCCAATCCTGTAAAATTGCGATCTGTTTCAGGGCCCATAGCTCAGCTGGTTAGAGCACCTGACTCATAATCAGGGGGTCGCAGGATCGTGCCCTGCTGGGCCCACTTCTTAAACCCTTCGAAAGACGCTGGTTCTGGCGTTTTCTGCTACCCCCATTGTCTGGGACCTCCTTGGTGAGCCACTTTTGTTGTCAGAGATTTCCTGAGAATATAAAGCATTTGCAGGAGGTATCGGTAACACGACGTCAAGGCATCTACATGCGCCTTTGCTTATATGGAGACACACCTAGGTTAGAGGCCGGGGGAGATACGAAAATCTCACAGGAAGCGAGCTTAATTTGCGATTCTATTTCGATCGTTAATTTGACTTATGTATTCCTCCAAATATAAGTACTCCTCCTTCAGACAATGGAAATGAAATTTGCGACCTTCAATGGTGCATGTGCCGAACTGAAAAAGTCTATTGTATCCCAATAGTTTAATTTTGCTGGGGTGTACAATTCCCTCGAAGAAAATGGACTTGTACGCAAGGTCGTAGTCTTCCCTTATCCATAAATAAATGTGGTTATTGAAAAACCAAAACGACATCAATAAAGCATATACAAGGACAGGCGTTGCTAATAGAATGGGTAGAAGTTTGGCCTGACTAGCGAGCAAATAGGCGAAAACGAGGCTCATGGCACTGGCACCGCCAAAGCCGAAGGAAAATTTGTAATAATCAAATGCTGAGCTAATTACTTTTCGTTTCATTCTTTTCGCATCTAGATTTCTATTATTCAAAAGTTGTTTTATAGCCAGCCTTGAGGGACGCCTCTGCTGAACCGAACAACGCAGCCTTTACCTTTGGCGACCTCCTTTCTCAAAGTTGTATTCGACAGCGATAAATCCGAATAAAGTGCTGACAGAACCATTGGATTCTGTCGTCCCATCCGGGTTCGTTTGTCTTTCTACTTCAAAGCCTATGTATCTTAAGCCAATTCCCAGCCCTTGCACAAACGTTGCTTCATTGGCATCCGCTGGAGGTTGAATTGACGTGTACCCGTTTTCTGTTTCATACTTTTCTTCTGCCCAAACAAACGAATTAAGGTTGGCGTCAAGTCCCATGGTGCCTTTTACATATAAAAGTAGGTTGTAAAGGTTTGCCTATGTCTTTGCTGATTGATACCGCGGTCCCATACATTAAACGTCCTTTTGCTTCAAAGTATCAGCCTCCACTATCATTGTTATCGCCACTTCCACTTGAGTCGTCTGAGCTCACGGCGCCATTTCATTCCGTCCGTGAAATTGTACGCGATCCCAAAAGCGCCGTCATAGGTAGAATCATGGGAAGCACTTCTATGCTCATCGTATCTTGGGTCATTTTTGCGACAAGTATCGCAGGTTCGAATAGGCTGTTCACCGGTAGATTCTTCTGTAGGCCCAAGGTCGCGTGCATAAGATCGAAAGAATATCGCTGAGTGGAAAACAACAAGGATTAATTTGGAGTTAGGTCAAAGATTATTTGGATCAAATTGGCAAAAAGAGCGCCTGCCAATTGAAGGCAGACGCTCCAAATGTCCGCTCCATGAGAGTTAGAAGGGCGTGCTAAGGTATTTAATATAGGTTATTGCTTCCGGCATCATTAGCTGGTCTGCGCATGAGCTTTCCGAAAAGGTTTTTTGAAAATCCCCAAATGAAGTAAACTTAGTATAACGCCCACCATAAGCGAGGCAACAGTGATATACTTAATTTCCAGCAAATTCAACTCCTCCATTAATGCGAACGGTAAGTGTGCAAAAATATAAATGAACACCGCGAGCAAGAACTTTGCAGCAAAACGGCCGATGTGACAGTAGGTGGTGCTCAAATGAAATGCAACTACACCAAGAAGGTAAACCCAAATATAAGAAATCGGTAGAAAAGGATACATTACACGTTGGCCCCAGACAAAAGGGGCAAAGAGATTCCGTGCATAAAAATCGAAGACAAATATCAGGATAGTTAGCAAAACTAGCTTCAAGATTGAAATGACCGTTGTTTTCATTAGTACCATTTTATTTACAACCAAGTGATTCCAAGGATTTGTCACCCGCCAAGACATCAGCGACCAATTTCCAATCGGGTCGATGAATTATTGGCGACTCAATGGCGGCGATTCCTCCATGCGTTTCAACGTAATCTTTAATTCCATGTTGGTAACTAGACCACAATCCATCCTGCACAAGGAAAGCATTGCCTATAAACGTAGCCGAAGCGGCCAGTTCCTGAACCCTAGAAGTCATTCGATCAACCCCGCGAGTGTAAAACGTGTAAGTACCATTTGAGTTAGCAACATACCCAAATTCTCGCGTTCCACTAACAGGGTGGTCAGAATCCCAAGGACTTTCAATCGTCGAAAATTTCCATCTTTTACTGGTTGATTCTGTGCATACTACCGTTCCATCATTCATAGGAATATCAATGTGGATTATCGCACCCACGGGATTTGCAGAGGCCCAGAGAGCACTTTCATTAAAACCCGTTTCAACCACGGATTCCGTTATGAAAGTTGCATAGTTCTGATTTACAAATTCATTCATGTGTGTTCTAATG
>JAEYXN010000242.1 GCA_023431285.1 Bacteroidota bacterium | reverse complement strand
TTTTCAGTCGTGATTGTCGATTCCTTGCCATCAGGTGAAGAAACTTTGATTGTATTCTTATCAACAAACGATCCGACACCCGTCAAGACATCGATCTTATTTTTCTTCATCAGATAAGCTATTCCGTCAACATTGGACTTAACAACACCTTGTTTTCGTTTGATCATCTGCGTGAGGTTGGCCTTCACCTCGGGAATGTCAATTCCGTGTTCCTTGAAATGATCTTTCGCGTTGACAAAATGCTCCGTCGAGTCAAGTAGTGCTTTCGAAGGAATGCACCCTACATTAAGACAGGTGCCGCCAAGCGTATTATACTTTTCAATGATTGCCGTTTTGAAACCCAACTGGGCGCATCGTATAGCCGCTACGTAACCGCCAGGTCCGGAGCCAATCACAGTGACATTATATTGCATAGCATTGTTTCTATTTGATGAATGACCTAGACCCCAAGGATTAATCTTCCCGGATCTTCAAGCATCTCTTTCACACGCACCAGGAAGCTTACAGATTCTTTTCCATCAACTATCCGGTGATCATAGGACAAAGCCAGATACATGATCGGCCTGACGACTATCTCTCCATTCTTTACAACAGGACGCTCAACGATATTGTGCATTCCCAAGATCGCGGACTGTGGAGGATTAATGATAGGTGTGGAGAGCATTGACCCAAAGACTCCTCCGTTAGTAATCGAGAAAGTACCTCCGGTCATTTCATCGATCGAAAGTTTTCCATCTCTTCCGCGGGTAGCCAGGCGAATAACTTCACTTTCTATCTCAGCGAAACTGAGTTGCTCTGCATTTCTGATTACAGGAACAACTAACCCACGCGGTGTCGATACTGCGATGGAAATGTCACAGTAATCATGGAAGATAACTTCATCTTTATCGATCGATGCATTTACTGCAGGGAACTCTTTCAATGCTGCGCAAACAGCCTTGGCGAAGAAAGACATAAAGCCAAGTCCGACACCATATTTCTCTTTGAATTTGTCTTTATACTTTCCACGAAGGTCCATCACAGGTTTCATGTCGACCTCATTGAAAGTTGTCAACATGGCTGTTTCATTCTTCACTGCCACGAGACGTTTGGCGATGGTTCTTCTGAGAGAACTCATCTTCTCGCGACGCTCCCCACGCTCACCCGGCGCAGAAACCGCAGGCTTACTTTGCTCGGGAGCTTTTTGTTCTTTCGCTGAAGGTGCCTGCGCGGTTTGCGCGTCAGACTTTGTAATCCTTCCACCCACACCACTCCCCTGTACCTGATCAGCGCTCAAGCCTTTTTCGTTGAGGATTTTCGCTGCCGCCGGGGAAGGATGGCCTGATGCATAAGACGCGTTACCTCCAGAAGCAGCGGCGCTTGTTACCGCACCTGTATTATCAGTGTTTGATTTCGCAGGAGTGCCACCTTCTGTAATTTCAATCTTGCATATCAATCCGCCGATAGGAAGAGTCTCCTTCTCACGGGCAATGATCCTCAGTATTCCGGTGGCTTCTGCGGGTAGCTCGAACGTTGCTTTGTCGGATTCAACTTCAGCGATGACTTCATCAAGGTTCACAAGGTCACCGTCCTTCTTCAACCATGTCGATATTGTCACCTCATTGATCGACTCTCCTACAGCTGGAACTTTCATTTCCTTTACACCACCAGATGCCTTAGGAGCAGGCGCTGAAGTTGTTTCTTTCTGCTGTGGAGCAGGAGCAGATGATTTCGCGCCGCCCTCTGTTATCTCACATATCACTTCACCGATAGGAACAGTCTCGCCTTGCTGACGAACAATCTTCAGCACGCCGGCGCTCTGCGCGGGAAGTTCAAAAGTTGCCTTATCAGATTCAAGCTCTGCGATAACTTCGTCGAGTTGTACTGTATCCCCGTCCTTTTTCAGCCAGTTAGCGATGGTAACTTCCGTAATGGACTCGCCTACCGTGGGTACTTTTACTTGAATTGCCATTCAGTTTGAGTTATTGTTGATCTGAAGATTCCTGTATTAAAATTCAAAAGCATGATTGACGATTTTCTCCTGTTCCATCTTATGGACTTTCGCAAACCCTGTCGCGGGTGAAGCGCTGGACTTCCTGGCGATATAGGTAATGTCAAGCTTAGGTAACATACGATGAATGAAAGACTGACATCCCATGTTCGCAGGTTCCTCCTGGACCCATGCCACCTTTGCATCCTTATATTTCTTCAGGATAGCCTTGATCTGCTTCTCAGGGAACGGATAGAGTTGCTCCAATCGCACGATAGCGGCGTCTTTACTCTTGCGTTTCTGTTGCGCCTCAAGCAGATCGTAATAGATCTTTCCTGAACACAGCAGAACACGCTTCACGTCCTTCGCTGTTACGTTCTCGTCATCGATCACTTCGCGGAAAGAACCTGACGTGAAATCTTTAATCGGAGAGATTACCGCAGGATGTCTGAGAAGAGATTTTGGCGAGAAGATCACCAATGGTTTCCGGAATGGCCATGACACTTGCCTACGCAGAATATGGAAGAAGTTTGCGGGCGTTGTCGGGTTTCCAACGATCATGTTAAACTCTGCCGACAATTGGAGGAACCTTTCAGGACGACAGCTTGAGTGTTCCGGTCCTTGTCCTTCGTATCCGTGCGGAAGCAACATCACCATTCCGTTCATGCGTTGCCATTTAGACTCCGCACTGGAGATGAACTGGTCGATCATTACCTGCGCACCATTGACAAAGTCACCAAATTGTGCTTCCCATATTACGAGGGCACGTGGCGACGACATCGCATAACCATATTCGAAGCCGAGCACTCCGAATTCGGAAAGCAACGAGTTGAAGATATGGAACTTCGCCTGGCCCTTGTCGAGGTTGGCAAGTCCACAATATGGTTCGTTCGTATTCGCATCGAAGAAATAAGCGTGACGATGTGAAAACGTTCCACGCTTCACATCCTGGCCTGACATCCGCACCGGAGTTTTCTCCAGTAGCAGGGATCCATAGGCTAGAAGTTCCGCCTCTGCCCATCCTAATTTCTTCTCTTCAAAGAAAGCGGACTGCCTGTCCTTGAGTAATTTTTCAATTTGTTTAAGAGGCTTGAATCCTTCCGGGATCGCGCAAAGCGCCTTACCAACTTTCTCCACAACATTCTCTTTGATAGAAGTCTCCGGAGATTTTTCGAAATCTTCAGGTTGCGCAAAGCGCATCTGCTCCCACTCCTCTTCAATCTTCTGAGGTTTGTACGGCAACGGCTTTTGCTTCACTTCATTCAGGCGATCCTGAAGCTGATTGCGGAAGGTCTTATCCAACTCATCCGCAAGGGCCGCATCCACTTCGCCACGATCAATGAGCTTCTTCACATAGATCTCTCTTGGATTCGGATGCTTCGCGATGATGTTGTAGAGTTTCGGTTGGGTAAACTTAGGCTCATCGCTTTCATTGTGTCCGTGTCGACGGTAGCAAAGAAGGTCGATGAAAATGTCTTTGCCGAACTTTGTACGATATTCAACGGCAAGGTTAGACGCGAAACTCACTGCTTCCGCGTCATCGCCGTTAACGTGCAATACAGGTGCATCAACAATCTTCGCGATATCCGTACAATAGATACTCGTACGCGCATCATCATAGTCTGTTGTAAAACCAACCTGGTTGTTAATCACGAAATGAATCGTTCCTCCAGTAGTATATCCCGGTAGTCCCGACATCTGGACAATCTCGTACACAATGCCCTGCCCTGCGACAGCGGCGTCACCGTGTATGAGAATAGCCATTGCTTTGGAAAGCGTTCCTTTATATTCGTCATCGATCTGCCCACGGGTGTATCCGATTACAAGCGGATCAACAGCCTCGAGGTGTGAAGGATTCGGAGTAAGCTTCACATATATTTTTTTCCCGGATGGCGTATTGATGTGGCTTGAGTATCCAAGGTGATACTTCACATCTCCATCTCCCATAGTTTGCTCGGGGCTGACATTGCCTTCGAATTCCGTAAAAATCTGTTCGTAGGTCTTGCCAAGAATGTTGGTAAGTACATTCAGACGTCCACGGTGTGCCATTCCGATGACAACCTCTTTTACATCGAGCTCTGCAGCTTTGTTGATGATTGTCTGAAGTCCGGGAATTGTATTTTCTCCTCCTTCAAGAGAGAAACGTTTCTGGCCGATGAACTTCGTGTGAAGGAAGTTCTCAAAAACAACGGCCTCATTTAACTTACTGAGAACCCGTTTCTTTTCTTCCTGACCAGGGTTGTATGAATAATATTCCTGCTCTATTTTCTGGTGCAACCATGTTCTGATTTCGTCATCACGGATGAAGTTGTGCTCAAACCCGATAGGCCCGAGATAAACCGCCTGAAGTTTTTCAATGATCTTCCTAAGGGTAGACCGTTGCATTCCAATCTCTGCGGCGACATCGAACTCTGTGTCGAGATCAGCATCGCTGAGACCTACACTCTTATGATCGAGATTAACGTTGTGGTTGCGGCGTTCCCGCACGGGGTTCGTCTTAGATTTAAGATGTCCGAAAGAACGATAATGAAAAATCAGATTTCGAACCTGCGTTTCTTTAATGGAGTGATCCGCTCCGGATCCAACGGTAGGGCCACCGCCGTTTTCGCCGTATCGCTGCAGCGAGAACTCGTACCCTTCGAAAAACTTCCGCCAGGTGGCGTCAACGGTATTGGGATCGTTCTTGTAATTTTGGTATAGTTGGTCCAGATAACCCACGTCCGCATTCGATATATAAGAGTATTTGTCCATGATTTTAATAGAAAGCCAACAAATGTATATATACCCTTCAATAATAAAAAACTGCGTACTCGTGTATGCGAATATTATTGTTATAGAGCAAATTCAGCTTTTAAAAAGTTCTGAGGTTGTTCGAGGTTGAAAATCCCTTATCTTTGCAAGCTTTTAAATCCAGGACGTGATCCTGGGCAAAAACCTTAAGTAAAATGGTTAAAATCAGATTGGCCCGCAGAGGCCGCAAGAAACTGGCAATGTTCGATGTAGTCGTAGCTGATGCCAGAGCACCACGTGATGGTCGCTTTATTGAAAAATTGGGAACTTACAACCCGCTCACTCACCCCGCAACAATCAATATTGATGACGATCGCGCTTTTCAATGGGTGATGAACGGCGCACAACCTTCCGACACGGTTAAAGCGATGCTTTCTCACCGTGGAATCCTTCTCCGCAAACACCTCCAGATTGGTGTGAATAAAGGAGCCCTTACTCAGGAACAAGCTGATGCAAAATTGGCTGAATGGCTGAAGGCCAAAGATTCTTCAGTTACTGAGAAACGTGAAAAAATCACAGCCGCTAAACAAGCTGATGCAAAATCGCGCAAAGAAGCTGAGACTAAGATCAAAGAAGCACGCGCTGAGGCCATCCGTAAGAAACAGTCTGCCGCAGAAGCTGCTGCTGCCGCTGCGGAAGCACCAGCTGAGCCAGCCGCAGAACCTGCCGCTGAAAATACAGAATCAGCAGAAGGTTAATCCTTACTGAATTTATCAAATGCCAATGCCTCCCCGCATTGGCATTTTTATTTTGAATACTTCCTGAATGGACATCGCAGATTGTTATAAGATCGGTTACATCCTGAAGCTTCACGGTTTGAAAGGAGGCGTCACTATTTCAATTGACGAAGATACTCCTAACGACTTCGAGACACTGACTACTGTGTTTCTCCTTCAAGCTCACCAGCTCGTACCCTATTTCATTGAGAACATTTCGCTGAAAGGGAACAAAGCCTTTGTGAAGTTCGAGGATGTAGACACTGCTGAAACAGCGGAACAGATCACTAAAACGGCGATCTATCTTCCGAAGACTGAACGACCAAAATCCGGCCGCGGCGAATTCTATGAGGACGAAATCGCGGGCTTCCGCGTGGAAGATGTACAACTCGGTGAACTTGGTGTAATCAAAGAAGTAATGGCCGCGGGCGCGAACAGGCTTCTTGTCATGGAATTTGAAGACCGCGAAGTGCTCATCCCAATAAACGGACCTTTCATTAAGAGCATAAACAAAAGCCGGAAGAAAATCTCCGTCGAACTTCCGGACGGATTTCTCGATATTTGAAAGAATGCATATCGACATCATCACAGTTCTGCCACGGCTCATTGAAAGCCCGTTTTCGGATTCTATTCTGAAACGCGCTCAAACCAAGGGCATTGTCAGTGTCAATATTATCGACCTTAGGCAGTACAGCACTAATAAACACCGCACGACCGACGATTACGCATTCGGCGGCGGGGCTGGTATGGTGATGACGATCGAGCCTATTGACAACTGCATCAACGACCTTAAGTCTCAGCGCACGTATGATGAGATTATTTACATGAGTCCGGACGGAGAACTCTTTAATCAAACAATGGCCAACGAGTTAAGCCTGAAAAAGAATCTGATCATTCTTTGCGGGCATTATAAAGGGGTCGATGAAAGAGTTCGCGAGCATTTGATTACAAGGGAGGTGAGCATCGGAGACTATGTCCTTTCTGGCGGAGAATTGGCCGCTGCTGTGGTGGCCGATGCCCTTATCCGCCTGATTCCGGGAGTACTTTCTGACGAAACATCAGCCCTTACTGATTCTTTTCAGGATAATTTGATTGCACCTCCGGTCTACACGCGGCCGGCGGAATACAAGGGCTGGAAAGTCCCGGACGTGTTGCTTTCCGGTCATGAAGCCAAAATTCAGGAGTGGAGGCATGAAAAATCCATTGAAAGAACCCGGTCAAGGCGGCCAGATCTCCTTAAAGAACATGAATAACCACTTTTGAGAAACATTTTAGGCTGGTGTTTCTTAATCCGGATTCTTTCTCTATTTTTGCAGTCCATTTTCAAATCCATCGAGTCATGGCCGATTTAATTAAAGTAGTAGAGCAGGAATTTGCCAAAGTGCGTGAGTCTCTCCCCAGCTTCAAGCCTGGTGACACTATAAATGTTCACGTTAAAATCAAAGAAGGTAACAAAGAGAGGGTTCAGCAATTTCAGGGAACTGTGATCCAGCGTCGCGGAACCGGAACTAACGGTGAAACCTTTACCGTACGGAAAGTATCTAACGGCGTAGGTGTTGAAAGAATTTTCCCCGTCGTGTCTCCCTCGATCGATAAAATCGAAGTATTGAAGCAAGGTAAGGTTCGCCGCGCGAAACTTTACTATATGAAAGGTCGTCATGGCAAGGCAGCTCGTATCAAAGAGAAGCTTTAATAATATTGGTTTAAATTTTCAGAAAGGGCCGTCACTAGATGGCCCTTTCGTTTTTTCAGATGAATCCAGCCGCGTCCTCCGTCAGATGCGAACACCGCGAAGAAAAGATGTAATGGAGCCTCGTATCCAGTCAAAGATTGACATTGACTGCACGGAGCGAAATCGTTGGCGGAAGAGTATCATATTGCTTCAGCATTTGTTCATCCCACATCACTCCGCTTCGTCGCAGTGATAGTCGCCAACATTTGTGATTCTTTCAATATCCTCAACTCATTTAGCATATTTCATAGTAAGACTATTAACGCGCTGGCTGTTTTTGTAAAAAATCCAAATGCTAACAGCGGTTTGGCGAGGGTGATTGAAAAATCTAACACGATTGAATAGACGTGAAATGCGCCTGTACAAAGCTCATTAGCATGCTATTAAATAATTAATAACTTTGTGCCCGCCTTTTAAATAAAACTAACCAGATATGGCACGAAATATTTCAGAACTCTTAGGCAAAGATGCTGAATTCCTTCTCAAGCATCAGAGCAAAACGATCTCTAAAGACAGTCTTCATTTGCCGAACCCATCCTTCGTGGATCAGGTTTTTGCTCAGTCAAACCGCAGCCCTCAGGTATTGAGAAGTCTGCAGCAACTGTTCGGCACAGGACGACTTGCCAATACTGGTTTCCTTTCAATTCTTCCGATCGATCAGGGTATCGAGCACAGCGCTGGCGCCTCTTTCGCGAAGAATCCAATCTACTTCGATCCAGAGAACATTGTGAAGCTTGCTGTTGAAGGCGGATGCAACGCAGTGGCTACTACATATGGTGTACTTGGAATGATGTCGCGCAAATACGCGCACAAAATTCCTTTCATTGTAAAGATCAACCACAACGAATTGCTCACGTATCCTAACAAAGCTGACCAGATCATGTTCGGCTCTGTCCGCGATGCATGGAACCTCGGTGCACAGGCAGTAGGTGCTACGATCTATTTCGGATCGGATAACTCTACAAGACAAATCCAGGAAGTTGCTAAAGCTTTCGAAGAAGCCCGCAGTCTTGGTATGGCTACTATTCTCTGGTGTTATATTCGGAACAACGCATTCAAAACAGGAGGCGTTGACTACCACGTATCAGCCGATCTTACTGGTCAGGCAAACCATCTTGGAGTAACAATCCAGGCGGATATCATCAAACAAAAGCTCGCAGAAAACACAGGTGGTTACAAAGCGTTGAATACCGGTGGAAGCAGTTACGGAAAACTCGACGAAAGAATTTATACTGAACTCAGCTCTGAGCACCCAATTGATCTTTGCCGTTACCAGGTTGCAAACTGCTACATGGGACGCGCAGGATTGATCAGTTCAGGTGGAGAATCCAAAGGAGCCACTGACCTCGCGGATGCAGTGCGTACTGCGGTGATCAACAAACGCGCAGGCGGAATGGGATTGATCTCAGGAAGAAAAGCTTTCCAGAAACCAATGAAGGAAGGTGTGGAAATCCTCCAGGCCATCCAGGATGTTTATCTGGACAAGACTATTGACGTAGCCTAAAAATTATTTACCTTTCAAGCCGGTACAGCAATGTGCCGGCTATTTTTTTTTATTATAAACTCGTTCCATTATGTCGTGGTTCAAGCGCAGTGATAAAGGAATTTTAACTCCTACCGAGTCGAAACGTGAGGTCCCTGACGGACTATGGTTCAAGTCACCTGCGGGGAAGATTGTTCATACGCGCGAGCTGAAGAATAATGCGTACGTAGTTCCTGAAGAAGACTATCACGTCAGAATAGGATCAGCAGAATACTTTGAAGTGTTGTTCGACAACAATCAGTTTACAGAACTCGACCCTGATATGGAGTCGGCGGACCCGTTGAATTTTAAGGATACAAAAGCTTATCCTAAACGTATTAAAGAATCCCAGGCAAAGACAGATCTCAAAGATGCCGTACGGACTGCGTACGGAAAGATGAACGGCATCGATGTCACCATAGGATGCATGGACTTTACATTCATCGGTGGATCGATGGGATCGGTTGTAGGCGAGAAGATTGCAAGGGCGATGGATCACAGCCTTCAACATAAAAAGCCTTTTCTTATGATCTCACGTTCAGGCGGAGCTCGTATGATGGAAGCAGGGCTTTCATTAATGCAGATGGCCAAGACGTCGGCGAAAATTGCTTTGCTTGATCAGGCGAAGATCCCTTATGTATCGTTGCTTACCGATCCTACAACGGGAGGGGTAACTGCTTCTTATGCGATGCTTGGCGATTTCAACATTGCAGAACCGGGATCTCTCATTGGCTTCGCAGGCCCGCGTGTCATTCGTGAAACCATTGGAAAAGATTTACCGAAGGGATTCCAAAGTGCAGAGTTCGTTCTCGATCACGGGTTCCTGGATTTCATCGTTGACAGAAGAAATCTGAAAAGCAGACTCACCACATTGTTCAGAATGCTCCAGTAGCACCTCCGCACACCTCCGTTTAAAAATCACTTAAAGAGTTAGCAGGTAACCCGCGTTAGCGACAGCAGCGGAAACCGAAGTGGCTTGTTCTCATTCGAAAGCTAACGCAATGCCTCGGGGAGCAAGCGCCCGAAGAAATCGTGCCACGCGGGAAGAAGGAGGGCTGGGTGTTGAAGCGAATGGCGCGGCCCCTTGTGCGGTTGGCAAAAGGGCTGACAAAGGGGAAACGCCCGAAATTCTTAAAGCTCGAAAATTTCTTTACACAACTTATTCACCAGGTTGTGCACTATATTCCTTCACGGTATCGATAAAACACTTCACCTTGTCGACCTCAATGTCGGGGTAAAGTCCATGACCGAGGTTCGCGATATGACCGCTCCCACCAAAAGCGTCCAGCATCTTTTTGGTTTCGCGTTGCACATCCTCGAGGGAACCGTAAAGTGCGCATGGGTCAAGATTCCCCTGCAATACCTTCGCGGGAATAAGTTCGCGGGATTCGCGGATATCCATATTCCAATCGAGGCCCACTACCTCGCAGGAAATGTCGTTCATATCGCGACGGGCGAAGAAAGCACCTTTCGCAAAAACAGTCTTCGGAACAGAAGTGATTGCATCGCAAATGCGTGAAATATATGGCAAGGAAAATTCGCGGTATTGCTCGGGTGAGAGAATACCTGCCCACGAATCAAAAATCTGAACAAGGTCGGCGCCCGCCGTTATCTGTGCATTCAGATAGTTAATCGTGCTATCGGTGATCATATTGAGCAGCTGGTGCGACAGCGTCGGATTCGTATACAGCATTTTCTTCGCTTCACTGAAAGTCTTGCTGCCTTTGCCCTCCACCATATAAGCAAAGATGGTCCATGGTGCACCCGCAAATCCAATCAATGGTACGCGACCATTAAGCTCCTTCTTTGTGAGTTTAATGGCGTCAATGACATATTCGAGTTCCGAGGAGTCGCTGATATGTAGTTTTCGAAGATCAGCTTCAGTGGTTACACGATCCGGGAATACGGGACCGCGTTTTTCTTCCATTTCGTAGTCCAGTCCCATCGCTTCGGGGATTACCAGGATATCCGAGAAGATGATGGCTGCATCCACGCCGAGAATGTCCACGGGTTGGATTGTTACCTCCGCTGCGAGCGAAGGGTTTTTGACCAAACCTTTGAAGTCGCGTGCTTTTTGGCGGACCTCGCGATACTCTGGAAGAACACGGCCTGCCTGGCGCATGAGCCATACGGGAGCTCGTTCAGTCTTTTCACCGCGAGCCGCGCGAAGGAAGATGTCGTTTTGAATCATTTGGAATTGCTACTGAAAGAGAATAAAAAAAGGCAAGCCTTGCGACTCGCCTTGTCAATATTATTTCCGCGTAATTAAGCTTCCGCCGCAGGTTGAACAGAGACGAATGACTTGTCAGCTTTGCCTTTTTTGAACACGACGACTCCGTTCGTCAGAGCGAACAGTGTGTGGTCCTTGCCCATGCCGACGTTCTGACCAGGGTGATGCTTAGTTCCGCGCTGGCGGACGATGATGTTACCGGCGATCACTTTCTGTCCGCCGAACACCTTTACACCGAGGCGTTTGCTTTCCGATTCACGGCCGTTCTTTACTTTACCTTCACCTTTTTTATGTGCCATGGCTGAATGATTTCAGATTTCTAGTTTAGTTTTTGAAATATCGCAACCGGATTAACCGATGCTTTCAATCTGTACTTTAGTGTACTGTTGACGATGACCGTTTCTTACAGCGTATCCTTTACGGCGCTTCTTTTTGAATACGATCACTTTATTTCCTTTTACGTGCTCCAGGATTTTGCCGGATACCTTGATCCCGCCGACAGTGGGGGCGCCAATTTGAACATCTCCGCCGTCATCAACGAGAAGGATCTTGTCGAAGCTTACTGCTGCTCCTACTTCGCCTTCCATTTTTGGTGCGTAGATGTATTGGTCTTTAGCCACCTTGAACTGCTTTCCTGCAATGTCTACTATAGCGTACATAGCTTTATGAAAAATTGGACTGCAAAGGTATGGATTTTTCTGATATTTCAAGGCTCCCGATTGGAAATTGGCTTGAGACGAAGCTTATTTGATCTCTACCCGTTTGTCGGTATGATTCGCGAGTGCAAATCATACCCTTGTCCTGGGAAAAATGAACGCCGAAGCTAAGGCGGATTTGGGCTTTTTTCACTTCGACGCTGATCATCAGGACGATGAGTTTTTCCAAGTCTGGAGGTAAAAAAAAACTTAAAAAAATTTCAGCCCTCCGGTCAGGTGAAATTTCACTAAAAAACTGGAGTTCTAAGGCTTTATTTTACAGTAACTTATCTATCCACAAACAATCCACACGTTATCCACAAACGTTTAAACGAGCCAAATTTCCACGTTTTGATTTCTAGATTGGTTCTGTTTCATTTGTACACTTGGCAAAGGCACCGGTAGCCATCGGCGGCCTCAAGCACACAAGAATTTATTAAGAAGACTTTACGAGGGTCAGAAAATCTGGTCCTCTGGAATTTTTTTTAGTTCACATAACCACTATCAAAGATGAGCCAACTGGAGGAACCTATTTTGAGAGAGAACAAAGACAGGTTTGTGCTCTTTCCCATTCAGCAACACGACATCTGGAAATTCTACAAACAAGCTGAAGCGAGCTTCTGGACAGCAGAAGAAATAGATCTCAGCCAGGACCTGACCGACTGGAAAAATCTGAACGATGGTGAGAGACATTTCATTACTCACGTGCTTGCTTTCTTCGCAGCAAGTGATGGAATCGTAAATGAAAACCTCGCAGAGCATTTTGTATCGGAAGTTCAATATACCGAAGCAAAATTCTTCTATGGTTTTCAAATCGCCATCGAGAACATTCACTCTGAGACCTATTCCCTGCTCATCGACACTTACGTGAAAGATCCGAAAGAGAAAGACAAGCTTTTCCACGCAATCGATACAATGCCTTGCGTGAAAAAGAAAGCCGACTGGGCGCTTCGCTGGATCAGCCAGGGTAACTTCCAGGAAAGATTGATCGCATTCGCAGCCGTGGAAGGCATTTTCTTCTCAGGATCTTTCTGCTCGATCTTCTGGCTGAAGAAACGCGGCCTTATGCCAGGGCTTACCTTCTCAAACGAATTGATCTCGCGCGATGAAGGACTGCACTGCGATTTCGCCTGTCATCTCTACACGAAACACGTGGTGAACAAACTTCCGGAACAAACCGTGATCGACATCATCCGCGATGCTGTTGAGATCGAAAAAGAATTCGTAACGGATGCACTACCTGTAAACCTGATCGGCATGAACGCTGCTCAGATGCGTCAGTACATCGAGTTCGTCGCAGACCGACTGCTCAATGAACTTGTCGGTAAGAAGATTTACAACGCAACCAATCCATTCGACTTTATGGATATGATCTCGCTTCGCGGAAAGACAAACTTCTTCGAGAAGCGTGTAGCGGAATACCAGAAAGCCGGAGTATTGAACAGCACGGAGAAAGAAAGCGCTCCGAAGTTTTCTCTAAACGAAGATTTCTAATTATATTAAAAGACTTTTTAAACTCATTCTCAAAAAACAACCCCTTTACCCCACGATGCTTGTACTAAAACGCGACGGTCGCAGAGAATCAGTTAAGTTCGATAAAATCACTGCTCGAATTGAAAAACTCTGCTACGGATTAGATCCGAAGTTCGTCAACCCTGTAGAAGTGGCCATGAAGGTGATCAATGGCCTTTATGATGGCGTGTCAACGCAGGAGCTGGATAATCTGGCTGCTGAAATTTCAGCATCCATGACGACTAAACATCCTGACTTTGCAAAGCTCGCTGCGCGAATCGCTGTCTCTAATCTTCATAAGGTTACCAGCAAGTCGTTCTCGAATACGATGAAACGACTTTACACATACGTGGATCCGAAGACCGGTGAAAACGCCCCGCTCATCTCCAAAGAAACGTGGCGCATCATCAAAGAACACGCCGCATCACTGGATGAAGCTATCCTCTATGATCGTGATTTCAGCTATGACTATTTCGGCTTCAAGACGCTGGAGCGCTCGTATCTGATGAAGATCGATGGCAAAACCATTGAGCGTCCTCAGCACATGCTCATGCGTGTGGCCGTCGGAATTCATGGTGAAGACATTCCTGCAGCGATCGAAACGTACAACCTTCTTTCTGAGAAATGGTTTACGCATGCAACACCAACACTGTTCAACGCAGGAACACCGAAGCCTCAGCTTTCATCATGCTTCCTTCTCACTATGAAGGATGACAGCATCGATGGAATCTATGATACTCTGAAACAATGCGCGAAGATTTCCCAGTCTGCCGGTGGAATCGGTCTTAGCATTCACAACGTCCGGGCTAAAGGATCTTATATCAAAGGAACAGGCGGAACCTCTAATGGTATCGTTCCAATGCTGAGAAACTTTGACATGACAGCCCGCTACGTTGACCAGGGCGGTGGAAAACGCAAAGGAAGCTTTGCCATCTACCTTGAACCCTGGCATGCCGACATTTTCGATTTTCTTGATCTGAAGAAAAATCAC
The DNA here is from genome assembly GCA_023431285.1 of Bacteroidota bacterium. Taxonomy (GTDB): domain Bacteria; phylum Bacteroidota; class Bacteroidia; order Cytophagales; family Cyclobacteriaceae; genus Ohtaekwangia. The sequence goes on along the minus strand of JAEYXN010000242.1, from coordinate 1,933 downwards.
GGCAAGGAGGAAATGCGCGCACGCGATCTCTTCTATGCCATGTGGATCTCCGACCTCTTCATGAAGCGCGTAGAGAACAATGAAATGTGGTCATTGTTCTGCCCGAATGAAGCACCAGGTCTGGCCGAGGTATGGGGAGAAGAATTTGAGCGCCTCTACGAAAAATATGAGAAAGAAGGACGCTTCCGCAGACAGGTGAAAGCACAGGATCTCTGGTTCGAAATCCTCGAATCACAGATCGAAACCGGAACGCCGTATATCCTTTACAAAGATGCAGCAAACCGCAAGTCGAACCAGAAGAATCTTGGTACGATCAAGTCCAGCAATCTTTGCACGGAAATTATCGAATACACATCACCGGATGAAGTCGCCGTATGTAACCTTGCTTCGCTCGCGTTGCCTAAGTTCGTGACTGAAGACGGTAAATTCGATCACACTAAACTTTACGAGATCACCAAGGTGGCTACACGCAATCTTAACAAGGTGATCGACGTGAACTACTATCCGGTAGCAGAAGCCCGCAATTCCAACATGCGCCACAGACCTATCGGTCTCGGCGTTCAAGGACTTGCCGACGTGTTCATCATGCTGCGCATGCCATTCGAGTCTGAAGAAGCACGCCGCCTGAACGAAGACATCTTCGAGACAATCTACTTCGGCGCAATGGAAGCTTCAATGGAGCTGGCCAAGGTTGATGGTTCTTACGAAACATTCAAAGGGTCACCTGTATCAAAAGGTATCTTCCAGTTCGACATGTGGGGGGTGTCTCCAAAAAGCGGTCGCTGGAACTGGGAACAACTCAAACAGGATGTGAAGAAGTTCGGTGTACGCAACTCGTTGCTTGTTGCTCCGATGCCGACAGCATCGACTTCTCAGATTCTCGGTAACAACGAATGCTTCGAACCATACACTTCGAACATTTACACGCGCCGCACTTTGTCTGGCGAATTCATTATTGCCAACAAACACCTGATGAGAGATCTGATGAGCCTTGGCTTGTGGAGTGAGACCATGAGACAAAAACTCATCTCTACAAACGGTTCAGTTCAGGCAATTCCTGAAATTCCTCAGAACATTAAGGATATCTATAAGACAGTTTGGGAGATCTCTCAAAAAGCGATCATCGATATGTCTGCGGACCGTGGCGCATACATCTGCCAGTCACAGAGTCTCAATATTCACCTTACCAACCCGAACTTCGGGAAGCTTACTTCTATGCACTTCTATGCATGGAAAAAAGGTCTGAAGACCGGAATGTATTATCTGCGCACAAATGCCGCTGCAGACGCGATCAAGTTTACGCTTGACAAATCAGCGATCAAAGATCCGGCTACTGCTACGGTAACCGCCGAAGCAAGCGCTACTGTTCCAGTAGGGGAAACCGTAATACTTACTACTGGCGGTGAAGCTCAACAATCTTTGCAATACGAAAAGCCGGCGGGCTATGAACAGAAGATGTCCGATATGGCATGCTCTCTTGATAATCCGGACGCCTGCGAAGCGTGCGGAAGCTAAGAGTTTAGTTTTTTAGTTAAAGTTTAATAGTGAGGCCCGTTCGAAAGAATGGGCCTCTTGTTTTTTCAGAGAGACTTTGAAAATTGGGTGGATTAGTCAGAAATTGAGAGAATGAAAGTGACCTTCTTTTCAACGCAACCCTACGATCGCAAGTCTTTCGAAGCCCACAACAAAGAATTTGGATTCGACATTTCATTTCTTGAAGTCCAGCTAAACGAACAGACCGCTACCCTGGCCGCAGGGGCTGACGCCGTATGCGCTTTTGTGAACGATCGAATCAATGAAAATATCATCAAACAACTTACCGCATCAGGTGTAAAGATTCTTGCGCTTAGATCCGCTGGTTTTAATAATGTGGACCTCCGGGCAGCGCAGGCGCATAACCTTACCGTTGTGCGTGTACCTGCCTACTCACCGC
>JAEYXN010000135.1 GCA_023431285.1 Bacteroidota bacterium | reverse complement strand
ATCATCAAAAAGATTTACTTTCCTCGGATTGTCATTCCCGCCTCTGCGTTACTCGTGGCTCTGTTTGACTTCCTGATGTCTTTGATCCTGTTTGCTGCACTGCTTCTGTATTACCAATGGTCGGTGAGTGCACATTTTCTCTGGGCGTGGCCGCTATCCCTGATGGTAGCGTTACTTGCAACGCTCGGCCAGGGCTGCCTTCTGGCCGCTTTGAACGTGAAGTATCGCGACTTCCGATACGTCATCCCATTCATGATCCAGATACTTTTTTTCCTCACACCCGTGATTTACCCGGTCTCTTTCCTCAAGTATCCCGAGCTACAGTATTTTCTTGCCTGCAACCCCATGTATGCAGCGGTTGAATTGTTCAGATTCCCGATGTCGCCAGACGCATCCCTTAATTCAACATACCTGATCACAAGCTTGTCTTCCTGCGTGATCTTCCTGTCGATCGGACTAATATATTTTAAACGAACAGAGGAATTTTTCGCTGACCTCGCATAGTATGAAACCGATCCTTGAAGTAGAAAATGTAGCAAAGAAGTTCAGGATACAACACCTTGCCGGCGGTTATCTCACGCTCAGAGAACAAATGCTGAAATACTTTCAGTCGAATAATTCGAACGAAGACTTTTGGGCATTGAACGATATCTCTTTCAAAGTGGAGCCGGGAGAATCTCTTGGAATTATTGGAAGGAATGGCGCAGGCAAGTCTACCTTACTAAAAATACTTTCTCGGATAACGCCACCCACCAAAGGCAGAATTACAACGCGTGGAAGGATCGCCAGTTTGCTGGAAGTCGGTACAGGTTTTCATCCGGAACTTACAGGACGGGAGAACATCTTTTTTAACGGATCTCTCCTCGGCATGCGCCGCCGCGAAATCACAGAGCGCTTTGACGAGATCGTGGATTTCAGCGGGACTGAAAAATTTCTGGATACTCCGCTCAAACACTATTCAAGTGGGATGCAGCTTCGGCTGGCATTTTCTGTAGCAGCCTTTCTCGAACCAGAAATTCTTATCATCGACGAGGTACTTGCCGTAGGGGATGCCGAATTTCAGAAGAAGTGCCTTGGCAAAATGGAGAACGTTACGAAGAGTGGCCGCACAATTCTTTTCGTCAGTCATCAATTAGGCATAGTCAGTCAGTTGTGCAGGAAAGTTATCCTTCTTGATAAAGGTACATTGCTATCAGAGGGCCCACCGGAGAAGATCATCAATGAATATTCACGCCTCAGCGCATCGACCAATGAATACGAGGCCAGTGAGAAGGATTCAAAGAAGCATTATCAGATCCTGTCGGTGAAGTCTCTGAACAAGGATAACGAAAAGGCAATGAGCTTCGCGCACGATGAACCTATTGTTGTTGAAACGACCCTGATCTGTCGCCAGGAAGTGCGAAACGCGTACCTGCTGGTGGCAGTGAATAACAAGAACGGGCAGAGAATTTTTTCAGATGAGATTCACCTTTCGGAAGATATCCTTCCTCTGGACAAAGCTGTTTCTGCAGTCCTTACCATCCCAAAAGAAACGCTGACCCCGGGCAATTACACGTTCTTCGTTGCAATTCATATTCCCAATTCCCTTGGTTATGATGTAAAGGATCAGATATGCCCGATAATGGTATATGATAATGGTTCCGCTTTCGCGCGATATGAAAACAAATGGTTTTACGGAGATGTCTTCGTTAAGAGTAACTGGAATTTAAAAGACTGACAAATGCATCTGAACAGCGAATTATTGTTTAGGGAACACGGGAAACAACTTTTTCGCGACAACATGCGCGTACTCGAAGTTGGTCCTGCTGGAATTCCTTCCACTTACCAGAAGATAATTAATAATCCGACCATCACCTGGCATACACTTGACCTGGAGGAAACTTTCAAAGGAATAACATATGTGACGAAGGAAGAATATAATTATCCTGTAGAAAGCGAATCTTATGATCTGATCATTAGTGGTCAGGTGATCGAACATGTGAAAAAGATCTGGTTGTGGATGGCGGAGCTCAAACGCATTCTGAAACCAGGAGGCACAATGATCATTGTTAATCCGGTAAGCTGGCCGTACCATGCTTTTCCGGTGGATTGCTGGAGGATCTTTCCGGATGGAATGAGAGCTCTTGCTGATGAAGTGGGACTTGAAATTACTTCTTGTGTGTTTGAATCAATCGAGGCGTCACATTTCAAGGATACATTTACTCCAACAGTTCCAGGACAATCTTATACATACTTTGATCTGAGCCGCCGGATCAAGTTGATAAAATTCTGGAATGCATTGATCCATTATATCCCTGTGGTGAGAATCCTCAAGGTGCCGGTGGAGGTAGCCTACGACACAATCAGTATCTTAAGAAAACAAAGCTGAAGGTAATGCAGTCGGTGAAGAAGAGAATACAGATCTGGTCTCATTTCCGTCTCGCCGACGTAGTGCTCCTCGTTGCAGGCAAAATCTTTCCATCGTTCCGCAGTAGTGAATTTAAAAAGCTCCAGGAAAAAGAGAACAGCCTTACCATAGCTTTCAATAGTAGTTCTTCAGCCGTTCTCAAGAATGACATTGTGCAGCTTACTTTTCCCTTCTCAGACCGGGATCTGAAACTCGAGCTGAGAACCAGCGGAAGCGATATACTCGTTTTTCAGCAAATCTTTCTTCATCAATCGTACAATGATGCCCTTCGTGTGTACGAGGAATTCTTTAAACACAAGCCTCTGCGAATTGTTGATGCAGGTGCAAACATCGGACTGGCATCTCTTTACTTTGCAACGCTTTGTCCGCAGTCAAAAATCCTTGCCATCGAGCCGGACGAAGAGAACGCGACCTCTGCACGCAGGAACTTCTCACAGAATAATGTCTCCTCTATCACATTAAGACGCGCCGCGCTTTGGCCAAACTCATCCCATCTCACTGTCCTCAATGATTTCAGGGACGGCGCCAACTGGTCTTTGCGCGTCGAGGAAAGCAGCGAAGGCGGTATTTCCGCAATAACACCACCTCAGGCGGTTGACTATTTCGATGGGGTTGTTGATCTTTTCAAGATTGATATCGAAGGCGCGGAGGCTCAGATTTTCAAAGAACACGGCGACCTCTCGTGGTTAAAAGCAGTCAAGGTAGTCGCCATTGAAATACATGAGGAGAACATCGAACCAAAAGTGATTATAGAAATATTCCGTCATTTTGGATTTCATGTCCGTGAAGCGGGTGAGCTAACCATCGGAATCAATTCTTCCTTTCTCGAAAACAAACAGTCCAATGACTCCTGGGAACCGACTCATTAATTTGCTGAACACACCTCAGACGCGAACGCTTCTTGAGAAACTCATCTTTTTTCAGTACCAGCGCAAGGGGAAAAAGATCGAGTCCGTCAAATATCACCAAGACTTCGGTGCATGGGAATTCAGAATATCCGGAACAACATACCTGAGCTCCGGGCCAGGTTGGATCTATGATGGGCCGTACCTGTTGTCTCTCTTCAAAACCCTCTCCGGCAACAGATACACTCCTGCGCATGGCGATACCGTTATCGACATCGGGGCGGGAGTAGGTGAGGAAACAATAGTACTCTCCGGATTAGTGGGACCCACTGGAAAAGTTTACGCCATAGAGGCTCATCCACGTACATTCAAAGCTCTTCAATATCTCGTGACGTCTAACAAATTACCAAACACCGTTCTTTCGAACGTCGCGGTCTCGGATAAGAATGGGCCAGTGATGATTGAAGACACAGAGAGCTCGCTCGGGAATTCGATACTACAAAACACCGGAACGAACCAATTCGAAATCCCTGGCGAGACACTTGATCATTATGTCCAACGCCATGGAATAACGCGGATCGATTTGCTGAAGATGAACGTCGAGGGCGCTGAACAACTGATCGTGAAAGGCATGGAGGATTGCTGGTCCATTGTCAAGAATGTCGCGATATCCTGTCATGACTTCAGATTCCGCCGCGGTGAATCAGAGTTCTTTAAAACGAAAGATATAATCATCAATACGCTGGTGTCACGCGGTTTCAAAATCGATACACAACAAACCAGTGATTTTATGGTAGACGATTATGTCTATGGTGTGAACCCTCGCTTTGCATCCACCTCTGAGCAATGAGTCGTGAGAGAATCATATATCTCTCTGCGAAAGATCCCCGCTCACGAAAAAGCTGGTCAGGAATTCCATACTTCATGTTCCAGTCTCTTCAGGAACACTACGACATCGAGTATGTTCCAGGGCCCAAACTCCAAACAGAAAGCAGACTTCTTTACTATGTGTCACGAGCTCTGACCTTTCTCTCCGGACGGAAATTCACTTTCGACTATGGTCGTATCACGGCATGGCTATTTGCCCGACACTATAGTCGCGCATTGAAGAAGGTCCGGAATGTGAAGTTCATCTTTGTGCCAGCAGGGCTCACTGAAATAAGCGAATTAAGGACGGACATTCCCTTAGTAGCGGTGGGTGATTGCTCCATGCTGCAATTGTTTGACTACTACCCGGCGACTGCAAACATCTCCTCTCTGTGCAAACGCGATGTAGAGAGAGTGGAGCGTAATGCATTGGTGAGATGTGCAAAGATTATCTTCTCCTCGGATTGGGCATCAGATTTCTGTCGGCAACATTACAAAGTCACATGCGATACAGTGCCATTTGGCGCAAACATTGAAATTTCCGAGGTGCCTGCGAGAAGGAGCTTAGGACCGGGGTGCAGGTTGCTTGTCGTTGGTGTCGACTGGGTGAGGAAAGGAGGAGAGACCGCTGTAGAAATTCATCGTGAGCTCATCAGAAAAAGTATTGACTCTACATTGACGATAGTGGGCATGAAGCCTCCAAATGGGGTTGATGCTTATGCTGACGTGCAGTTCACTTATATCAACAAAGATTCAGAGCAAGGCGTGCGTGAATACATTGAGCTCCTCCGCAACGCTGACTTCCTGCTTCTTCCCACAGTTGCAGATTGTACTCCGATTGTGATCGCAGAAGCATTCGCAGCAGGGCTCCCGGTGTTGGCAACACGCACCGGCGGCGTTGCTTCAATGATTGAAGAGGGCGTCACTGGCTTTCTGTTTGAACCCAAAGATTCTTCCAGCTATGCAGTTCGTATTATGCAGTTGATTAGCGAACCCGCTGCATACGCGGAAATGTCTGATAATTGCCGTTCCGCTTCAATAGAGGTCTTTAATTGGACCCGTTGGGCATCAGAAATCAAAAAGCTTTGTGCGCCGTTGTAATGGCTTCAATACTTTTTTATACCTCCATAAGGACCAGAGTCAAAGATCAGGAAAGCCTGATGGCGGAATTCGTGAAGGCCGGCCACAAAGTCTATTTTCTGAATCAACAACCGAACCCCTACCTGCCAAGCCTATGTGCGCAGGCAGGTGTTCACTATGAAACCTTCGAGTATACGGGCCCGAAATCTTCTTCCCTGAGGATCCTTTATCATGTCTGCAAGCTGGTTTGGTTTTCCTTCCGGCACCGGGTCGACATCATCTATAGTCATCTTGAACCAGCTAACTTCATTGCCGTTCTTGCTCAATATGTACTCCGGGCAAGAGTGGTGATCGTCCGCCATCATCTGGACCTTGCAGCACGAGCTGGCTTCGATAAAGATCGTTCTTACCGGATGACCTACTCTCTTGCCAGAGACGTCATTGCCGTCTCTGACAGAGCCAAACGATATATGACAGTGAAGGAGGGAGTAGATACCTCAAAGATTCATCATATCGATCTTGGCTACAACTTCGACGTCTTTGGTCATCCCAACCAAGAAACCGTCGATAAAATACGGTCGACTCACGAACTGGTTTTGATTTCAGTCGGTAGATTCGACGAGTTCAAGCGCCCTGACCTGTCAATTGATGTGTGCAGACAACTTCAAAGTAACGGAGTGAATTGCCATCTGTTCCTTCTCGGGGCCGGCCCCAATGAAGCGTCACTTCGGACAAAAGTCCAACAGGAAGGCTTGACTAACGTGGTCTCCTTCGTCGGTTATGTCGACAACGTCCTTGACTATTTATCCGCTGCAGATTGGCTTCTTCATCCATCGATATCGGAATCAAGTTGCGTGGTTGTGAAGGAAGCCGGATTGGTTGACCTTCCCATCATTGTCTGTGAAGGTGTCGGCGATTTCGATGATTACCTTGCAAATAGAAAAACCGCCGTCATAGTCCACGCAGACTCTTTTGTTGCCGACGCGATGAAAGCTATTCTTCATTTTCGTGCGGTTCCAGAAGATCGTTTACAACTCGGTCGTGAACTTGGCAAAGTAGTGCGTGCCAGGTTCGACATAAAAAATCTGCTTCATCAATACGACCGGTTCCGCGCGCGTAGCTGATCAGAATGAGGTTCTGTTCTTGTTTCAGGCATCATTCGCGCTTACCTTTAAGACTTAGTGAAGAAGTCTCCGAATAGTATGGCTCCTGCAAGGCGTGAAATCAAAGTCCTCCTGTTAATTCCCAATCTAGGTACAGGGGGAGCACAGAAAGTATTTCGTCAGCAGCTGTCGTTTTTATCCGAACACTTTGCTGTGTATGGATGCGTCTTCAACTTCGACGGCTCTTTTCCTGAAGACCGAAACGAAAATCTCCATTCCCTTGGCGTACCCGGTGGCACCAACACCATTTTAAAGGCCTGGTACTTTCTTCTTCGGATCATTCGCCTTCGGGCGTTAAAAAAGAAACTCGGTATCGACGTCTCTGTTAGTCACCTGGAGGGTGCCGACTATGTGAATGTTTTGTCCCGCCGGTCCGACAAAACCATCTGCTGGATTCATGGCACCAAGAAGTTTGATGAAAACATCGAAGGCAAAACAGGATGGTTAAGAAAGAAAATAATGATCCCTATCCTCACCAGCCTCGCGGATAAGATTGTATCTGTGAGCGAAGGAATACGCCAGGAACTTGTACACGACTTCGATATTCATCCGGGCAAAGTAGCCACCATCTACAACGGTTTCAATATGCGTCAGATCATCGGGCAGAAGGATTACCCGCTCCCGCAAGATTTCCTCTTTGAAACCGGCTTTCCAATAGTGACCCATTGCAGACTGTCACGTCAAAAAAACCTTTACAGTTTGCTGCAGATCTACAGGGAAGTACGAAACAGGGAAGACCGACCTTTGATCATTCTTGGTGATGGCGAACTTCGTGAAGACCTCCTGCGATTCGGTAAGTCGCTGAACCTTCAAACATACGATGTCTGGTCCGGGATGGAGTTCTCTCACGGCTACGATGTTTTTTTCCTGGGGTACCAGTCCAACCCATATCGCTTCCTGTCAAAAGCATCTTTATATTTGATGACATCGGGATGGGAGGGTTTTCCCCTGGCACTTTGCGAGGCACTGGCGTGTGGCGTCACCGTTATGTCGGCAGACTGTCCTACGGGTCCAAGAGAAATTCTCGTCCCCGGAATGGCTCTCGATTCAGAGCCTGTGAAAACTTTGGTGAAAGGAGACTTTGGACTCTTGATGCCAGTGCCCAAGAAGGATGAGAAGTCTTTGATTGAGTATTGGGCCGACCACATCCTTCAAACCTTAAAGGATACTCAACTCCTGAAACAATATTCAGAGAAAGGACCGGGCCGGGTAAAGGAACTGGATGAGGAGAGAACCGCTCTGGATGTCATAGATACTATTGAAAATCTGCTCAGGTGAAACAGTCCGGCAAAAGAAAAATACTGATCATTGAAAACAGCGTACACATCACAGGCGCACTAAAATCAGTTTGTCGTACTGCCTATGACCTTCGCGAAGACTTTGACTTTGTCTTTGTCGTACCCACAGGGAGCAAAGGTCGGTCATGGATCGAAGGAAAGGGTTTCAACAGAATCTATGAAGTCCCATTGCGCGAAATCAGTAAAAGACCGTTGTCCCTTCTGCTGTACCTTCCGATGTTAATAAAGAACAGCTTCACCATCTCCAGGATTGCGCGAAAAGAAAAGGCCGACCTCGTTCACGTTAACGACCTGTACAACCTGGTGATGCCAACGGCACGGCTATTCGGCCTGTTCACTCCTTACGTTTGTCACGTGCGTTTCCTTCCGGAGAAGTTTCCTAAGTTGCTGTTTGGGTTTTGGATCAACATCCATTTACTTTTTTCCAAAAGAATAATAGCTGTCTCTCAGTATCTCGCGAAACAACTTCCCGCGCATGCGGCGATCACAACAATCTACAATGAGCTTCCCGTCGAGGAAAGATATCCCGACGGACTGCCGGGATGGCCTGAATGCACGATCCTCTATTTGTCGAATGTCATTAAAGGTAAAGGGCATGTGTTCGCCATTGAAGCGTTTGCGAGTATTCAGGATCGCTTTCCTGATTGGCGCCTGCGGTTTGTAGGCGGAGATATGGGGATGGCCAAGAATGCCGCTTATCGAAAAGAACTACAGGAGCTTTGTGTTGATCGTAGAGTCGCGGAAAAAACAGAGTGGATCGAATTCACTGAAGACGTAGAGAGAGAATACCGTCAGGCTGACCTTGCATTGAATTTCTCAGAGTCCGAATCGTTCTCTATCACTTGTCTGGAGTCATTGTTTTTTGGATGCCCGATCGTGGCTACAGATTGCGGCGGGCCCGCTGAAATAATCGATCATCAGGTTACTGGCATTCTGGTTCCAAAATCCGACCTGGGTGCAATGGCCGCTGCGATGACTGACTTGATGGCCAATGCAAGTAAACGCAAGGCTTTCGCTGAAGCCGGCATGAAGACCGTCCGATCAAGGTTTAGCATAGAAAATACGTCTTACAGGCTCAAACAGGTATATAATGAGGCTCTCGACAGAGACGCATAATCGGCCGCTTTCTGTTCGTCCGTTATTCTAATGATTGTTAGGAAGGGCAGAGTTTTTTTGACTATTTTTAGACCAAATAATATTTGGTTTACTTATGAAAGGAAATATCAAACTCGACGCCACTGATCGCAAGATACTTGAGATCCTTCAGCGTAACTCCAATATAACAAACGCTCAACTCGCTAAGGAGATCGGACTTTCACCCGCTCCTACACTTGAACGTGTCAACAAGCTGGAGTCTTCAGGTGTAATTAAGAGTTACCATGCTGTGATCGATCCTGCAAGCGTCGGACTTGGCGTGAGTACTTTCGTAATGGCCACGCTGAAAGGACACAACAAGGATAACATCAACAGGTTTATCGCTGAGATAAAAAGCGTTGAAGAGGTAATTGAGTGTCATCACATCACCGGATCAGGTGACTTTATTCTGAAAATTGTCTGTGCGGACATCGCATCATATCAGCAACTTATGCTGGATAAAGTCTCCAATATTGAAGTTGTCGACAGTCTTCAGTCGATGGTGATCCTGTCTACTTTCAAAGACAGTAAGGCACTTCCGATCATGGGTAATCACAATTAGTATGGTTGCAGATCAAAGTCTCATCCTGGATGCGAACCAGATTAAGCAAAAGATCCGCCGTATGGCGTTCGAAATCTATGAGCACAACTTTGATGTGAAGAACCTCGTGATTGCCGGGATTGATGGACATGGCTATACGCTTGCAAAACATCTTGTCGAACACCTGGGAAAGATTTCACCACTTACCGTTAAACTGGTAAAGGTCTCCCTTGATAAAAGTGCACCTCAGCTAAGTGAAATTGTGCTGGATTGCGATTTGAAAGAGATCAGAAAGAAATGCATCATCCTTGTCGACGATGTGCTTAATACCGGCCGAACTTTCGCTTACGGAATGAAACCGTTTCTCAACACGGAGGTCAAAAAAATTGAGACTGCCGTTCTTGTAAATCGTAGTCACACCTTGTTCCCTATCTATCCGCAATATACAGGATATGAACTGGCCACCACCTTGAAAGAACGCGTTGAAGTGCGTTTCGAAAAAGGCGACACAGGTGTCTATCTTCTTTGATTTTTTTCCCACTCTATCCTTCTACCATGTCTGTTCATAAACACGATATAAAAAAGATCACTACTCATCAGCTGCAGGAAATGAAAAACCGCGGCGAGAAGATCGCTATGCTTACGGCGTACGATTACAGCATGGCCAAGATCATAGATGCTGCTGGTATTGACGTGATCCTGGTCGGTGACTCCGCGTCGAACGTAATGGCCGGCCACGAAACAACACTACCGATCACGCTCGATCAGATGATCTATCACGCTGCTTCTGTGGTACGTGCGGTGAAGCGCGCTCTGGTTGTGGTAGACCTGCCGTTCGGAACATATCAGGGAAGTTCGGTGGAGGCGCTTCGCTCAGCGATTCGTATCATGAAGGAGGCAGGGGCTCACGCCGTCAAGCTGGAGGGTGGGAGCGAAGTAAAAGACTCCGTGACAAGGATACTCAGCGCCGGCATTCCTGTGATGGGGCACCTTGGTCTGACGCCTCAATCAATCTATAAGTTTGGAACCTACACGGTAAGAGCTAAAGAAGAGGCGGAAGCAAAGAAGCTGATGGAAGATGCGATCCTCCTCGAGGAATGCGGGTGCTTCGGAATGGTGTTGGAGAAAATACCCGCCGCACTGGCAGGACAAGTTACGGCAGCTGTCCATATTCCAACGATCGGGATAGGCGCCGGCCCGGAGGTTGACGGACAAGTTCTCGTAATGCAGGATATGCTGGGAATAAACAAAGAGTTCAAGCCTCGTTTCCTGAGACGATACGCTGATCTCGATGCGGTCGTAAATGGCGCTGTCAGTCAATTCGTCTCCGACGTCAAGGCGAAAGACTTCCCTAACAACGACGAGAAATATTAGGAGCTGGTCATATCAACTCAACTCTATCGACCTCACAACAACTGATTGGCGAGATTCGCAAGCTCGGAACGCTCTCCTTTTTCCAGAGTCACGTGCGCATATAACTCATGATCCTTCAGTCTGTCAATAAGCGTTGACAATCCGTTACTCTGTGAATCCAGGTACGGCGTGTCGATCTGATAGATATCTCCCGTGAAAATGATCTTGGTATTCTCTCCCGCACGGGTAATGATCGTCTTTACCTCGTGAGGCGTCAGGTTTTGTGCTTCGTCGACGATAAAACAAATATTTGAAAGACTCCTTCCTCTTATGTATGCCAGCGGAGTAATGACCAGTTTCTCCTGGTTCACCATTTCAGTGATCTTGGAGTATTCCTTATCTGTTTCGTTATACTGATTCTGGATGAACTTCAGGTTATCCCACAGCGGTTCCATGTATGGGTTCACCTTTGACTTGATGTCACCGGGAAGGTATCCGATATCTTTGTTACTCAATGGCACGATCGGGCGCGCAAGGTAAATTTGTTTGTACTCCCTCTTTTGCTCAAGTGCCGCGGCCAGGGCGAGCAAAGTTTTTCCGGTTCCCGCAACGCCCTGGATAGACACAAGTTTAATATCTGGTTTAAGCGCGGCATGTATCGCAAAAGTCTGCTCTGCATTGCGTGGCTTGATCCCATATACCGAGCGTTTCTCAACATGCTCGATCATTTCATTGAACGGATTGTAATAGGCCAGCGCCGACTTCTTCCCGCTCTTGAAAATGTAATAGTGGTTCTTCTCCGGTGCGCGTTTACCGAGGATATCCGCAGGAGGACAATACCCCTTCTCATAAAGAAGATTGATGATGTCGGTATTGACATCTTCTATGATCGTCTTGCCGGAGTAAAGGGAAGAAATGTTTTCAACCTTCCCTGTAGTGTAGTCTTCTGACTCCAGCCCCAATGCCTTTGCCTTCAGCCGGAGGTTGATATCTTTTGATACAAGGATGATCCTCTTTGATTTCTCTTCCTTCTGAAGACTCAGCGCAGCATTTAGGATCCTGTGATCAGGTTTATGCTCGTTGAAGATCTTGTTCGCGTCGACAGGGCTCGCCGTCTCCATCAGAACTTTGAAGTTCCCTTTACCCTTTCCGTTGATGGGATTCCATTGATGAAGCATCTCGCCTTTCGCGAGCTTGTCAATCAACCGGATAAATTCCCGGGCTTCAAAATTCTTGGTGTCGTTTCCTTTCTTGAAATTGTCAAGCTCCTCCAGAACAGTTATCGGAATACCGACATCGTGTTCAGCGAAATTAAGGATGGAGTTGTGTTCATAGATGATGACAGATGTGTCGAGTACGAATATTTTTCTATCCTTCTTGGATTTCGCCATGCAGCACAAAGAACTTGGTTTACGAAATGTAACATTTCATGAGCAAAGCTGTATACTGTGCGACAGAAAAATTTTCTGTTGTCAGGATGCGTACGCCAGTGAAAAGATGTCTCCCTTCTCGTGAGGAGTAATGCTGAGAACGTCTGCAAGTACGAGTAAAACTAATTTTCGTGATGCGTTAAATCGTTTAAGACCACTGAGTTCAGCAAACTCCTTTAATGTAATGGTGTTATGCTGATCAAGGTACTGCATCAGCAGGCGTTCATGCTCGCCAAAATGAAAACGAACTCCCTTAATACGCTGCGAGCGCTTGGCAATCTCGCGTACTTCCCGGCTCGCTTTAATGCTCCGGTCTTCTACACGGACAAAAGATTCACGTTGTGTTTCGGAATGAACAAAGTAGTGCGGCTTGCGTGTGCTTTCGAAAATCTCATACTGAATAACAGTTCGACTATCGCCGACAGGAATGAACGTTTCCTTCAAAGGAAGCCTCGGCCTGCACTTCTCAAGAGCCTTTTGAATTACATGTGACTCACCTTCCGGATGCTTTAACCCAGGCACGGACCCGTCATCAGCCACTCCCACAAGTAATATTCCTCCCTTTGAATTTGCAAAGGCAATCATCTCCCTGACAATCTTCTCCGGATACGCAGCTTTGCGTTTGAACTCGAGCTGCATGCCCTCGCCCTTTGAAACCAGATTCTTCAACTGCCTGACCTGCCGGTGATCGAACGCAAAAGATTCCTGAGGTTTCATCGTATAGTGTCATTAGTCCGGGTGATAACTTCCGTTAAGAAAAGACGTCACATCAATATCCGCGGCGTCCCGAGATCTCATCCTGATCGTCATCGTCGTCATCGTCTTCGTCGCCAGGCTTCGGCAAGGTGAACATACCACTGAGGAGATCGCGAAACTGCAATCCAGCTGTAAGGTTGTGCTTCCCTATAAGACTATACTCTGCAAGGCCGTGCAACGCGAATTCCATCAGGAAACTCTTCGTGGCCTCGTCCTCTTTTTTATGAAAATCATTA
The DNA here is from genome assembly GCA_023431285.1 of Bacteroidota bacterium. Taxonomy (GTDB): domain Bacteria; phylum Bacteroidota; class Bacteroidia; order Cytophagales; family Cyclobacteriaceae; genus Ohtaekwangia. Next base: position 5,155 of record JAEYXN010000135.1, on the reverse strand, counting down.
ATAAGATCCGAAAGGCCCGGAACAGACCGCAACGCCTTATGGAACTCACCTTCATTCATATTATGCAGAAGGTCCAGTGAATTCCCATCACCAAACCAATCAGTCACTTTCTTGTAGGGATTCCTCTCTTTCTGCTTCCTGAATTTATCAGGATCAGGAAAGTAATTCAAAAACTGCGTGCGTATAGCCTTTCCGATAAGGTTCTGTGCCACGATACCCGGACCTTCCTGCTCTCCCTCATAAACCAGCTCCACCTTACCAGTGATGGCAGGGATCACTCCTACAAAGTCGGCAATCCGGATGGTAGTGTTCGATTCGTTATTGATTATACTTCTGCGTTCTGCTGCGGCCACCAGGTTTTCGTAAGCGGAAATCGTAAGCCGCGCCGACACTCCACTCTTGGCGTCCACGTATTCGCTTTTACGCGCTTCGAAGGCCACCTGCTCTACGAGATCCTTCGCAATCTCATGAACGTGAACAACCTTTCTCTGTACATCTTTTAATCTCGCCTCCTGCTGCGTAATGCGCTTGCCAATATCAAGAGTCTTAGGATAGTGCGTAATAATCTGGCTGTCGATCCTGTCCTTCAACGGAGTGACTATACTTCCGCGGTTGGTGTAATCCTCAGGGTTTGCGGTAAATACAAACTGGATATCCAGTGGCATCCGGACACGGAACCCGCGAATCTGGATATCTCCCTCTTGCAGAATGTTGAACAAAGCAACCTGGATACGCGCCTGCAAGTCGGGTAATTCGTTGATCACAAAAATGGATCTGTTGGAACGCGGTATCAATCCAAAATGAATAACACGCTCATCCGAATATGGTAACTTCAGAGTAGCCGCCTTGATAGGATCGACGTCCCCGATAAGATCCGCAATTGATACGTCTGGTGTCGCAAGCTTCTCCGTGTAACGATCGTCACGAGTCATCCATTGAACAGGGGTAGCATCACCCATCTCGTTCACCTTGTCAATCCCGTAACGCGATATCGGCCTGAGCGGATCATCATTCAACTCAGAACCTTCAATGACCGGAATGGCCTCATCAAGAAGGTTTATCATCAAACGCGCCAGCCTTGTCTTAGCCTGTCCGCGAAGACCAAGGAGGTTGACATCATGTCCCGCGAGGATTGCTCTCTCAAGGTCGGGGATTACCGTTTCTTCATATCCCCAGATGCCTTCGAATACAGTCTGTCCCGATCGTAACCTGTTAATGAGGTTCTCCCGTAATTCTTCCTTGATCGTTTTGCTTTTGTAACCGGAGGCCTTGAGCTCACCCAGTGTTCGTATCGCTTTAAAATTCATTGAGTCGTTTAAATGATAGTACTAAAGATTTTTCCTTCTGTTTCTCCTGAAGTCTTCAAACACAAGATTACCAAGACCCTGGAGACTGCTGTAATAGGCGTTGCCATTGTTGGCCTTCGTGAAATCACGGACGAACGTCTTAAGATATGGATCCGTAGCGATCATGAAGGTAGTAACGGGGATTTTTATTTTGCGTAGCTGCGTTGCCAGCGTTAGTGTCTTTGCAAGTATCTTTGGATCAAGTCCGAAGGCATTCTTATAATATCGGATGCCTTGCTTAATACACGTGGGCTTACCGTCGGTGATCATGAAGATCTGCTTGTTATTGTTCTTCCGTTTGCGCAGGATGTCCATGGCAAGCTCAAGTCCTGCGACTGTATTAGTGTGGTACGGTCCGACCTGAAGATAGGGAAGGTCCTTAATCTCAATTTGCCATGCGTCGTCACCAAAGACTAAAACGTCAAGCGTATCCTTGGGATACTTCCTCGTAATCAGTTCAGCCAACGCCATGGCTACCTTCTTTGCAGGCGTGATCCTGTCCTCTCCATACAATATCATGGAATGAGAGATGTCGATCATCAACACCGTGGAAGTCTGGGTCTTGTATTCACTCTCCATTACTTCAAGGTCACCTTCCGTCATGAAGAAATTCTCCACGCCGTGATTGACCTGTGCATTACGAAGTGAATCAGTGATGGCGATCTGCTCGGGAGTGTCTCCGAATTCGTATTCTCTTCGTTCTGTAGTTTGCTCATCACCCCGGCCACTGTGAGAAGTATTATGATCGCCCTGGCGGGAACGCTTCAGCTTGCCGAAGATTTCCTCCAGTGCAGATTGCCTGAGGTTCTGCTCTGTCTTTGCAGTGAGCTTAAACTCACCACCTGGTCCGTTGTCAGTGATGTATCCCTTCTTCTTAAGGTCTTCGATGAAGTCACCCATCCCGTAGTCGTCAGAAGTGAGACCGTACTGACGATCTACTTCCGTGAGCCATTCTAATGCTTCGCTGACGTTACCGGAACTCATTAGCAATAACTGCATGAAGATCCGGAACAGCTTGTCGAAGTCTGACTTAGCTTCGTCGGGTGGGGGAGTATATTTCGTAAATCGGTATCCTAGCATACTTTGAAGTTTATCCCGCCCTGCAATTCTTATTTTTTGTGAATCAAAACAATATGTAAGGAATTATACCTGATCAGACATTGAAACATTAATTTACTGCATATTTTTGAGCGCAAATTTATGTCAATGAAAAAAGTCGTGTTGGTGCTTTGCCTTGGATCTGTCCTTTTTACATCCTGTTCAATCTACACCTGTCCTACCTACGCTAAGAAAGCCGAGCCGGCTCAGAAAGAACAAATTCAGAAGGAAAACGTTTAGTTCCGATTCTTTATTAAAATAAAAGAAGGCCGCACGGCTGAGCAATCAGCGGGTGTGGGAGTGTGAGCGCGCGCTTGAAAAAATGCGTTCTCACTGAAAGTCAATGGCTCATCTACCAATGGTGTAATCATGAGCACCGGGCCACAGATTAAGTAAGACATCCCCGACCGGCTGTCCGGCGACCGGCCGACTAACTACGCTGCCCCTTTCCTTTCTCTCATCGTACCATATATGTAGTCCCAGAGAGGAGACGACACTCCAAAGACCACTTCGCCATCTTTGTAATGGTGAACAGCATGGTTGATCCAAAGAAATTTAAACATATTGTTCGGTGGCTGATAAGCGTGAACCATGTAATGGATTCCCAAATAAGCAGCATAGCCCACTAAAAAACCAGGAAGAAAAGCAAATACCAGCTCGCCTAAGAAAACCTTCAATACAAGCAGCAATACAGTGGCAATCGTAACACTCAACAGAGGAGGCATAGCAAGTCTGTCCTTATCCTTCGGAAATTCGTGATGGACGCCATGCATCGTATACTGCAGCTTAGCGCGAAGCTCGGTGTAAGTCTTCATATGGAACACATACCTGTGCGTTACATACTCCACCCATGTGAATGAAATCAATCCGAGCACGAACATGCCAACGCTGACAAATACCGACAAGGAAGTGTGCGTTACGCTCCAGTAAAGCAAAGCAGCTGAATAAACAAAAAAGATAATCAGCGGAACTGAGATGTGCGTCCGTGAAAGCTTTTCCAGTACAGGGTTGGAGAATAACTGCCTTGATCCTTTGTTCTTGGGAGTATATGATTTTTCCATAACGTATTACGTTTAAAAACCGGTGCCAAAACAGACATTTTGAGACTTAGTCGAATGCCTTCGCCGTCGACTTTTCCAGAATCTTATTATAATACGACTCGTAGAGCGGGAGGATTCGCGAGATGTCAAATTCTTTTGCACGGAGCAACGCATTCTCTTTGAATCTCGGAAGATTATCCTTGTCAAGGATAAACAATGATTTGCGTGTCATGTCATCAATATCGCCAACCGGACTTAAGAAGCCCGTAACACCTTGAACATTAAGCTCCGGAAGACCTCCGGAATTGGTCGAGATGACTGGTACTTCACAAGCCATAGCCTCGAGTGCCGCAAGTCCAAAGCTTTCTTTTTCAGAAGGCATCAAGAACAAATCAGCAACTGAAAGAACTTCCTCTACCGCTTCAAGCTTCCCAAGGAAACGTACATCATCACAGATATTCAGATCTCTGCAAAGCTTTTCTGCTTTTCCACGTTCCGGACCATCGCCAATCATCAGGAGCTTCGCGGGAATCTCACTGTGAATATTGGCAAAGATTCTCACCACATCAGTGACCCTCTTCACCTTGCGGAAGTTGGAAGTGTGGACAACTAATGATTCATTATTCGGACAGATCGCTTTCTTGAAATGATCTTTCTTTTGCTTTTTGAATTTCTCAAGGTCAATGAAGTTAGGAATAACTTCTATGTCGTTGGTGATCTTGAAATGTTCGAAAGTTTCTTTGCGCAAATCACTGGAAACTGCAGTAACACCATCGGACTGGTTGATGCTGAAAGTGACAACAGGTTCGTAAGAAGCATCCTTGCCCACAAGTGTGATATCCGTACCGTGAAGCGTTGTAACAACCGGAATATGAATTCCTTCCGTCTTTAGAATTTGCTTCGCCATGTAAGCAGCAGAGGCGTGAGGGATTGCATAATGCACATGAAGAAGATCAAGATGTTCATTCTTCACAACACTCACCATCTTGCTCGCCAGCGCGAGCTCATATGGTGGATATTCAAACAACGGATAAGTGTGAAAATCTACTTCGTGATAAAAGAGGTTCTCGTTTAGAAAGTCGAGACGTGTTGGTTGAGAGTAGGTTATAAAATGGACCTTGTGCCCCTCTTTTGCAAGGGCCTTACCAAGCTCCGTAGCAACCACCCCGCTTCCACCAAAAGTAGGGTAGCATACAATGCCAATTTTGATCGTGTTCACCGTCTATCGCAATATTGATCTCAAGGACGGGAAGTTCGGTCAATTATTGCAAGCTGATTTATGAAATTGCTGTTATTTTCTTTTTCAATGAATCCGAAAATAGACCGATAGACCACGTCCTGAATCCGAGAACGTATATTGGCGTTTGAAAGTTTATTGTTTCGGTCAGGATATACCCGGTTGGACAAAAAGATGTACATAAGGTCGAATTCAGGGTCGATCCAGATACAGGTTCCCGTAAACCCGGTATGACCGTAAGTGCTTGGTGACGTGTAGAATGACGTAAGCGTCCCTGGATCACTCGGAATAGGCTTATCGAAACCAATCCCACGACGGCTGTTCTTATATTTTTTCGCTGTAAACAAGTTCACGGTTTCCGGCTTATAAAACTGCATCCCACCATAATGCCCTCCCTGCAACAACATTTGTCCTACCTTCGCAAGGTCATTAGC
>JAEYXN010000181.1 GCA_023431285.1 Bacteroidota bacterium | reverse complement strand
GATTAGAGTTGTCTACCGGACGTGTCTTCTCGCCTGGCCGGATAATGCGAATTGTCGGTTCTGAAGTTCTCATGCTGCCTCGTAAAACGCAGTCGGGTTAAATTAGTTCAATAGGCAGACGATCATGAAGATCGTCTGCCAGATATTTAACGGGTGGCGGAAAGGTCCAGCTCGATATTCACAGTTTCAGAAATGAACTTGTCACCAAGAGTGCGGTCATTTCCATAGTTCATTTGCCACTGTGTGCGATCGATATCAAAGTTAGCCTCGCCTTCAAGTTTATTGTCGTCAAGTTCGATGCGCGCAGGGAATGTGACGTTCTTAGTCACGCCTTTCAGCGTGAGGTTTCCACTCACCCGGAAGTTGGCGCCATCAACTATGCTTGAGTCTTGCTGATCTTTCTGGTAAGGTTCTACGTTCGTGATCTCGAACTTCGCATCTCCGAACTTTTCAGCGTCGAAAAAGTCACCACTCAAAAGATGTGGCTTCAGCTTTTCCTGAAACATTGATTCGCGTTGCTCCACATCAAGGGATGTGATATCTATGACAAAATTTCCACCGGTCACAGATGTTCCGTCGGTTTTCACCTCTCCTGAAGCAAGCATGAATGTTCCGGGGTGGTTCTTGCCGACGCCATGTCCGGTGAATCTGATCTTCGATTCAGCAGTATCCACACGGAGGGAAGTCCCGCCCACGCTTGCAGCTTCCTGCTTGTCGGTGATAGTGGCCTGATCTCCCTTCGGTGCCTGGTTGCAGGCAGCAGCGAATAAGAGCATCACTGCTATCGGAAAACTTAGTTTGAGTACATATTTCATAGTCAATGGTTTTGTTTAAGCAGAATGCTAAAAAATGGTGCTAGCCGTCGTTTATGTTGACAAGCCCTCGTTGAACAAACTCTTCTGCCGGTTGTATGTGCTGTCTGAGCGAATACGCTTCACCGCCTGAGCGCTCTCCCTCATTCGATATTGTTCGTTATGATACTGGATATTAAGTATTCATCCGATTTTGGAGGCGTCTTATATTCCGAAAGACATGCCAAATGATGCACTCATAACATCATTGCTTACCTGCCCCGGCGCCTTGACAAGGTCTGTCAGCCCATGGCTGTATCGAACATCAAGCAGGATCCGCGTATTACGAGCGACGAGGTAATTTAGCCCGACTCCTCCTGTTACTCCCAGGTCGTACGTGTTATAAATCGTATCAAATTCAGGGATCTTCACGGGGTCATCATTTCCCGTCCTGACTGAAACAGAACGAAGAAAGCCGAAATACGGGCCGATAAAAAAGTTTGGTCTGAATCGTCCCTCTTTGGTAAGAAAGAACCTCCCGGTGATCGGTACTTCAATGTATTTCAGGATCTCGTCGTGGCCCCCGAGGTCGGCTCCCTTCTCGGCGTAAAGGAATTTTGTAGTAAGGGCGAACGTGTTGATGACGCTATAGGTAAAGAAGACTCCCGCGCTCAGTCCCTGGACATGGTCATTGTGATTGGCATCCATGCCGTATTTCGACAATGTAATACCTACCTCCGGCCCTGCGCTCCATACGTTGTTCTGAGCAACTGCCGCGGTAACACTGATGAACAGAAAACAGATTGTGATCAGACGTTTCATAAAGTGTTTTAAGGTAAACCGTTTAAAAAGGGGCCAGCTACACAAAGGCTCTTTCTGAGAGATTTAGAGGAATTCTTTCCCCCGGATGCTTTCCGTTCTTAAACCATCAAACAAGGGTAGTTTCGCCGCTTTTCCCTCTTTTGGACGGTGTTCCCAAAAAGATATCCCGTATATATCCCGTATATGTCCCGTATATATCCCGTAGTTATTCCGTACTTAAATAGATACGGGATATCTACGAGATATGTACGGAATACCTACTGCTTAAATGTCCGTGGGGACGTCATACCTAGAGGCATGGGATCCCCTCGGGCAGAACTTGATTCTGCCCTGTGGTGTAGAACACGGGATACGCTATCGGAGAAGTTTTTCGGGCGAACTCAATGGCCAGCGGAGGCGGTAAGCCATCATTGAATTTGTTCCAAGCTTTTCAGTGAGCTGGTGGTTCACCACGCCGCCCACCACGGCTCCAATGCCAGGAACAAGCTGAAGTAGTTTTGCAATGTCGATGTAATCGCGGTATTCCTGTTGAAAGCTTCTCCAGTCAAGATCTTTAATGTCCGCCGGAAGCTTTTTTACCTCATCCTCCCAGTGATCCATGATATTGAAGATATCATTGCGGTGCTTCTGGCTGGAGAACGTAAGCTGGAAGATGTATAACAGGTACACCCGTTCCCGGTAATCGGTGAGGTCCGCACCATAAAGAGAGCCTATTTCAAAAAGCAATTTCATTTTAATGCTCAGCCAGATGGGGAAGTCGGCCAGGCCGAGGAGAAAACCTCCTGCTCCTGTAAGAGCGCCTTCAGCCGCGGCGGTATTGCGATAGAACCGGATCTTCTCCCTGACGAGATGTTCGCGAACCTGAAGGGAAACATTTGCGGGTATCGATGTCGTTGTGCGTTCTGCTCCAAACAGAATGCCCCGTGTCATTTGTTTGATTGCAGCAGTGATCGCGCTATGGACTTTCTCAGGGATGTAACTGTTCATCTTTGTCTGAAGGCGCTTCGACAAGTCGTTCATCACAGAAGGACCCTTCGACATCTTCGACTTCCAGTCATTCAATTCCTGTTGTATGGAGTCTTCATAGGACATGAGAGTGAAACTAAAACATTTGTGCCGGATTATTTGTCCATGCAGCACCGCTTAAACTTGGCGCCGCTTCCACAGGGGCAGGGATCATTGCGCTCGATCTCCACGCGGGGAAGTTTGCTTACCTTCAGCAGTCCGGCCGTATCCTGATTAAACGCTTTCGTGAGCAATTCGTAGAGGTCAGGATGATTTTCTTTCAGGAGCTTGGGCCTTTCAAAAAAGTATTCGCCGATTACAGCAAAGAACTCGCGTTCGTGGGTGGCGCCATAAGGGTTGATATCCTTATCACCTTTTTGAATGGCCTCTGTTTTCTCCCTGATGAGGTTCAGCCACGGGATCGAAAACTCACGATTCATTAACGTGGCGGGTATCCCATCAACACTTCCGTCTTCCTTGTCAAGAAGATGGATGAACTCATGCACCCCTACGTTCTGTTTGTCAGTTTCATTGCTGAAGCCTCTGTGAAGCGATGGCTTTGAAAGGATCATCTTCCCTTCCATAGTTCCGCTTCCAACCATGCCTGTGATTACTTCATCGCGACTGTTGATTTTAAAATTCCTGTCAAACGAACCGGGGTAGAGGAGGACTTCATCAAGGAAATTATAATTCCAGTCGGGGAATCCAAACACAGGGATTGCAGCACTGCTTGCCACCAGTAGCTTATCCGTTATATCCAGCTCCGTGTTTACGCCTGTGATCCGGACATTGCTGATGAATCGAAGTACGTCCTGCTCGAAACGTTTCTTCTCATCCGGGGGAAGGTTGTGATAGAAAAGAACTTTCTGATCAAGGATCCCGCGCCAGGCGCTTGGGAATTCCATATGCTCACTCTTCCGCGATCCTTTAGCTGATCTCAATTGTCGCACCATGAAAAAGGCAAGAGCAGCTCCCGCCAGAAGGATTATCCACATCATAATGGAAAGATAATATAACCGGACGGCTCGCCAATACCGGGGAAGATGTCTAATGACGAAATTGGAAGCAGGGACCTTCCTTCAGAATATCGATGCTCATCCAATCTACCGAAAAGCATTATCTTGGCGGAGATATGAAACGCTCCCTTCAAAGGATAACGACTACTTTCGTTCTGATCGCTCTTATCCCGGTGGGTTTTATACTCTACGAACTGGCGTCTCTCAGCGACAACGAAAAGCTCGTGACAAGGACGTACAACAATCAGCTTGAAGCCATCCTTTATTCTGTTAACCAGTTTACGGATGACGTGTTCAGCAGCTGGGCCAACAAAATTAATATCAGCTTACTAAAGGGTTCAATATCATCACCGGAGCTGGCGGAGGAAAACCTGTACCGTGAGTTTTCCCAGATGACTGCGCTGCGCGAACTGTACCTGACGAATATGGAAGGGAACGATTTGCTGTTAACCCCTGCGGACTCTTCGCTGGGGAAACCTGCTTTCGAACAGCTTGTCAAGCGGATGGGCCCCCGGATCACCCGTCTGAAAACCTATCAGAGAGGAGGCTTCAGAAAGATTGAAGCGCTCGATACACTGATTGGAGAGAATTTCATTCCGATCTATTTTCTTCTTGATGAGGAGATCACAAGATTCAGATTCGCCGTGATGCTGGTGGAGCTCAACACCTTCGTACAAAATGTTCTTGGCCCAAAGCTTCAGGCCGTTTCCCGTGATGAATTTGTAATTTCGGCATTCTCAAAGAAGAACAATTCTCTCATCTATTCAACCCGGTTAGCAACCCCTGGTCCGGAAGAGTTGTTTACAGATCCCGCCAAGGAATCTACCGAAAGGGAATTATGGCTTCTTCCGGGATATTACCTGGCTATTTCCCTAAAGGATTCAACCATCAAAGACCTGGTAACGGAGAGGCTGGAGAACGGTGTAGCGATCTTCGCCGCTTTGTTCGTGCTCCTTATTGCGGGAATCGCATTCCTCTATTCCAACATAAGACGGGAGATCCTTTTGTCGGAAGCCAAGTCGGAATTTGTTTCTAACGTCTCACATGAAATCCGAACACCGCTCTCCCTCATCAGTATGTATGCGGAAACGCTGGAGATGAACCGCGTTCCGGAAGAACGAAAACACGAATATTACAGCATCATCGTAAGAGAGACTTCAAGACTCGCTGCAATAGTTAACCGCATACTTAACTTCGCGCAGCTCGATGCCGGCAAAAAGAAGTTTGATTTCAAGACCATCAGGTTGAATGAGCTTTGCGCGAAGATTGTGAAATCCTATGAGCCCAACCTTCGGGAGAGAGGTTTTGCTTTCGAATTCCAGCCCTTTTCAAAAGAGAGCACTGTCAGCGCTGATGAAGAATCCATCAGCGAAGCCATCTTCAACCTGCTGGATAACGCTGTAAAGTATAGTAAGGATGACAAATCCATCAGGCTGCGTACAGGCAATGATGGTGTTGTCGCTTTTGTTGAAGTGGAGGACCGCGGTATTGGGATTTCCAGGATCCATCAGAAAAATATCTTCGACCAGTTCTACAGAGTTCCTACGAACAATGTTCACAACATCAAGGGTACGGGCCTTGGTCTTGCGCTGGTCAAGCGTACGATGAATGCGCACCATGGGAAAGTTAAGGTGTCCAGCACGCCGGGACAGGGAAGTACCTTCACGCTTTATTTTCCTTTGGTAGAAGAACCCGCAGAAACCTGATATAGATGATTTCGTTATTAACGCTTCATAACCGAAAATGAAACAGAAGATTCTCGTTGTAGATGACGAACCAAACATGACCCGTGGCCTGCGGGACAATCTCGAATTCGAAGGCTACGATGTACAGATCGCAGACGATGGCGAGGCAGGATTAAAAACTATTCTGGCGGGTTCTTTCGACCTGGTGTTGCTTGATGTGATGATGCCTAAGATGTCGGGGTTTGATGTATGCCGGAAAGTACGAGAGGCGGGACTTGATGTGCCGATTGTTTTCCTGACCGCAAAAGGAGAGGAGATCGATAAGGTACTTGGTCTTGAGCTCGGCTCAGATGATTATATCACGAAACCATTCAGCCTTCGGGAACTCCTGGCGCGGGTGAAAGCCATCCTGCGGCGCAAAGGACCATCAGAGAAAGAAACGGATAGGGTAAAGGTTGGTAAACTTACGGTAGACTTCGGTTCGTTCACTGCGACGGATGAACGCGGCGATGTAAAAATGTCTCACAAGGAATTCGAGATCCTCAAGTATCTCCTTCAGAGGAAAAATGAAATCATTTCACGTCACGATCTGCTGCATAATGTGTGGGGATATGAGGAAATGCCGACGACCAGAACCGTGGATAACTTCATCGTAAAGCTGCGGCATAAAGTTGAAACTGATGCTAATAATCCGCGCGTGATACTTACCGTTCACGGCACTGGTTACAAGCTTATCAGTCATTAGTGACATCTTTTTACAAAGGTTTACGGCGCGGTGACACCTCGCCGGAGGCTATTCCCGTATTTTGAGTAAGCATTCCAACTAAATCAATGCGGAAATGAAAACTCTCATTCTTAAGCTTACCATTTGCGCCGCTGTCATAGCGGTTTGTTCGTCTGCTTGTTCCGCACAGGATAAGGAACGAATTGTAAACCTTGCCGGCAACTGGTCCTTCAATCTTGGTGACAATTCAAAATATGCCAGGCCGGAGTACAACGACAGTGACTGGGAGAAGATATACGTGCCATCCAATTGGCACCGCGAAGGCTTCCGCAATTATCACGGTTATGCATGGTACAGAAAGAAAGTTCAGATCAGCTACGACGAAAAGGATATGCTTTATCTCGAGCTTGGCAAGATCGATGATGTGGATGAGGTATTCGTCAATGGAAACCTGATAGGAAGAACGGGTGGATTCCCTCCTGATTATTTCACTGCTTATAGCTATGTCAGAAGGTACCCGATTCCAGTGGAGTATCTTAACAAGAGTGGGAAGAACGTGATCGCTGTCCGTGTGTACGATGAAGGCGGAGAAGGGGGTATCATGGGAATGGATGTTGGTATTTACAGGGTTAAGAATTATTCCCCCAACAGCCTTAATCTTTTTGGTAAATGGAAGTTCAGATTGTCGGATGACAAACAGTGGGCGTCCGCGAACCTGGATGACTCCGACTGGGAGGACATCATCGTTCCGGGCTCGTGGGAATCTCAGGGATTTCCAAATTATGACGGATTCGCATGGTATCGTAGATCATTCCGTTTACCGGAGAAGTTTTCAACAGAAGATATGATCATCATGCTTGGAAAGATCGACGATCTCGACGAAGTGTTTATCAACGGTAAGATCATCGGAGGCACCGGACGCATAGACCGGAGGTGGGCTTCGAATGATGAGTATCGTAAGACTCGCACTTACACGATACCGGATGGACTATTGAAGCCTGGCAAGACAAATGTAATCGCGGTAAGGGTTTATGATCAGCACGGAGACGGTGGGATTTATGATGGACCGATTATAATTCTTCCGCAAAGCGAATACAAGGAATTCTGGAAAGGATACCGATCAAATTACTATCGTAGCGGAAACAATCTGGTCGACTGGCTATCGTATTATTTTGACTAAGACGATTTGATGAACTGTACTTTTATGGGAAGGGTTTTGTATCTGGTGCTGTTGGTCCTCATGTTCTTGCCCGAGACAACATTCGCCAATGAAAAATGGCGTCGTGTGCTGGGGCTGGATGGAAGCTGGAAGTTTTCCATAGGGGATAACAAGAAGTGGGCTGAGCCCTCTTATAATGATTCAGACTGGGAGAGAATATCGGTTCCGGCAAAGTGGGAGGATGAAGGATTCAACGGGTACAATGGTTATGCCTGGTATCGCAGGACTTTCAATGGTGCGGCGCTCACACCGACGAAGTCCGGCTATTATCTCTTTCTTGGATATATCGATGACGTTGACGAAGTATATCTCAACGGACATCTCATCGGCCAGTCAGGTTCATTCCCGCCGCGCTATCATACCGCCTACAACGCAGAGCGGAAATACATTATCCCAAATGACATTCTTAATCTCAAAGGAGTGAATGTTGTTGCAGTGCGTGTCTATGACGCGGAGATCGAGGGAGGGATTGTGTCAGGCAATGTCGGGATTTATGTGAATGATAATGATGAAGCTCTCGCCGTGAATCTCCGCGGTATTTGGGATTTTACTATTGCGCAGCGAAAGACACCAAGTATGCAGGCGGACCCTGTAGCTTTCCGCGCAAAGCGTACCCCTCCGGAGAATGCAACGTGGAGCAAAGTCACAGTGCCGAGCCTATGGGAACACCAGGGCTTTGATAAGTTTGACGGAACAGCGTGGTATCGCAGGCAATTCTTTATCCCGAAAGAACTGGAGGGAGAAGAGTTGGTCCTCATTCTTGGTAAGATCGACGATTATGACCAGGCATATCTGAATGGTCAGCTTGTGGGCACCACGACCAAGTACGACCACCTCCGGGTTTACCCTCTTTCCCCGGACAAGTTTAAAGCCGGAGCCTACAACCTGCTCATGGTTTTTGTTTCCGACTTTGGTGGAGGAGGAGGAATCTATGAAGGACCTGTGGGATTAATGAAGCAAACGCAGTTTACACGATTTATGCGCTATCGCAATTAATGATCAGGAGCCATAGAGCGTAAGCACGATCTCGCGCGCCCCTCCGTGATTACGATGTTCACAAAGGTAGATGCCCTGCCAGATCCCGAGATTGAGAGCGCCACGGGTAACCGGAATTGAAACCGATGAGCCCAGCAGCGACGCTTTCAGGTGCGCCGGCATATCATCCGAGCCCTCGCTGTCGTGGAGGTAATACGGGGCGTTTTCAGGTACCATCTTGTTGAAGTGGCTTTCGAAATCCTTCCGTACAGTAGGATCAGCGTTCTCGTTGATGGTGAGTCCTGCCGAGGTGTGCTTGATAAATACGTGGAGTATGCCAGCCGATATCTCCCGGATCTCCGGAAGGTTTTTCCTGACAACATCAGTAATCAGGTGAAAGCCACGCCTGACCTCTATGGATATTTCTCTTTGGATGAATTTCATAACTGTTGCAAAATGCCTCATTGGATGCAAAATTCAATAGTGATGATGCTGCAAATCCTGTCGACCGGTTAGTCTACGTTGCCACTTAAGTGTCGAACCCCCTGGCGACCATGGTTTTGGCGTTGTCTGATCTGCCAGAAATTGGTAACTTACCCATTCAACCTTTTTCTATGCTGGGCAGAATCATTGGTATCGCATGTCTTTCGCTCGCTGGCTTTATGGCCAGCGCGACTGAGATGTCCAATGATCATCCACAGACGGAAAACTCGTCGGCGTCCCAGGACCCAAAGCCGCACATAGAAAGCGACCTTCGTCACATTCCCCTTTCAGAGAAGCAGATGCAACTGGCGTTCTTTGCGGGCCTGGGAGTGATCTTAGTTGGCATGGTGGCAGTCCTTTTCCGGAAATACAAAGGCCGGGGAAAGGCGATCCAGCGGAAAAGAGATTCCACTAATTCCGGCACACGCGGGATTACCTTCAATCCGTCATTCTTCTCATCGGAATCAACGCCAGCTGTACTTGTCGCACACCATGATCACGATATCCGGCTTTTTATCACCAACACATTACGACTAAATTATAGAGTGATCTCAACATCGGATGGTGAGGAGGCCTTTGATAAAGCGTTCGAAACTGTTCCGGACCTCGTCATTACGGATCACGTGATGCCGCGTATGGATGGACCGTTGCTCTGCCGCAAGCTAAAATCCACGGAAGTGACAAGCCATATTCCGGTGATTATGCTGACCTCTGAAGAGCAGGAGGGAGCTGACCACGGGCCTACCGGGCACCCCGACTTTATTATGTCTCCATCCTTTGATGCAAGGGAGCTATTGCTTCGGGTACAAGGGCTGATATCGTCGCGGAAGAAGCGTTATGCCGAGTATCGCAATCAACTGCGTTCATATCCTGCGTTGAGTACACGCGCTTCAACTGAGGAAGTTTACATGCGGAAGGTGCTGAAGGTATTGGAGGAGCATCACAGCGATGCTTCATTCGATGCGGAAGGACTTTCCCGCAAACTCAATATGGACCGCCTTCAGCTGCACCGGAAACTGAAAGCACTCACAGGATACGCCCCCGGCGAGTTCATGCGCCAGTTCCGGCTGGAGCGGGCCAAGAGGCACCTTCTGAACGTTGGATCTTCCGTGACGGAAGTAGCTGCGCGGAGTGGATTCAACAACGTTGCCTCATTCACTCGTTCATTTAAGAACTACACCGGCAAGTCACCTGCTGAATTTGCCACGTTAAACAAATCCTCTGATGAATCTATTCTCCGGGAGGATTAGCTCCCTCAAGTTTCCTTCGACTCTGATCTGCGTTATTGTTCTCCTGGTTACCAGCTCCGTTTCCGCACAACAAAAGAAAGATGTTCTTCCTGGGCTCGAAGAATTGCTGAAGTCTAAGTGAGCAGTGGATTGCGTGGTCGGCCCGACGGCTAGTCTGCCGGTCAGGGATAATCAAGGGAGATGATGACGCTGCTCTCTGAAGAATCGAATAAAGTGGATGATACTTCAGGAACATTTAGTATTGAGACCTCTCCAGGGGGAATCAGAGTGGGTGGCGTATGTTGTAATTATGGATAATGGCTGGCATATCATCGTATGTCGCTTTACCGTTTTCGATCCGACGAACAATATCGGCATCGTCTGCCAGCAACTGAGTCATCTGCTCCTTGAATTTACGCCGCACTAAACGAACACTTTCACTTCCAGTATATATGTAGAAGTGGTCAGACTGCGAGAAAGAATAGTATCCCCGGTATACAGCGTTGTGCAGTTCAATTTTGCCCTTAAGAATTCGTGGTAACATTGTGTCCAACCTTCCGGTTCCAGCAGGAATCGTCCTAAATTTTCGAAGGAAGATACTATCACTCTCAAAGGTTGGGAATTTGATCGCGTAAAGTGTCTTCTTCTTTTTTGATTCCAGACTCTCCTTGTACCAAATATGCTGACCCATCTGAGTCAGGGTATTATCAAACCAGAAATAACCTGTGATCGATTGACTTTCACCGTGCAAGGTTCCATAGATGTAAACCGGCTCATTCTTCTGAGCGATGAGCAAGGTTGAACTGAGAGGAATAGCAAGAGTCAGAACAAACCTCATATCTAAGATCGTAGTGGGAATCCCGGCAAATATACCAAGGATATTTTATATGGGAGACTGGCCAGTGTTGAACTCGGTCAATCATCCGGGTGATGTCATCTCCTTTGATCGCCCATGACCGGCAACCCGGCCGACTGATTCAAGACTGCTCTCCAAAAGCGATTAGTCTCACTTCGAAGAGCAGTCTTTACTTTGTTGTCTGTGCCCGTTCCTACTTCTTCTTTTTCTTCTTGACGTCAGAAGGAGCAGGAAACAAGAATGACTCTGAAATTGGATTCTGGGTGGTCTCTTCGTCCCATACAAGGCTAAGGATATGCCAGCGGTCATTTGACCTGATGAGTTCAATGCTGTTGATCCCGCGTTGCTTAATGGTCTGAGGTGTCTCGAGCGTGTACTCATACGTGCTAAAGACCTGCGCGATGTTGCCGAAGGAATTCACTCTGCGTCCGACTTCCTTTTCATAAAATCCATACTGCATGAAGTGAGGCGCATTCATCTTGACGTATTCTTCAGGTGTAAACTTCTGGTATTGACGGCCCTGAGGTGTGTTCAGGACCGCACCCATCGTAGCACCGGGATAGAAGAGACTACGGAAGCGATCCCAGTTTCTTTCGCCGGCAGGCCCTGAAATGACATCATACAAAGCCTTGATGATATTATCGACGTCGGCCACATCCTTTGCATCAGCCGGAACGGGAGGGGTAGCGTCATCGGAAGCTGCCTTCGTACCGAACCATGCGTTCCTTATTTTGAGCTGTTGCGCAGTGGGGTTGGGGACAGGTTCCAGCTGGGTGTTCTCCGTCATCACCACATTTCCCGTAAGGGTGAGCTCCTTCTGTGTTCCGGATTCATCGGCTCTGAGAACCTTGATCTCTACCTTATCACCCTTCTTAACCGTTGCTTTGTAGTGGTCGATAGCCTGCTGGGCATTTTCAATGTTGACAGGGTTGCCGTTAATGCTGACAAACACATCACCGGTCTTATATCCCAGTTGGCGGCCCAGCTCATTCAGGTTGGTGGTGCCGGCCACCACAAGCTGACCTTCCTGTGTTCCGCCAAGGCCTACGTTGCCGAGGGAAGGAGATTGCGTTGTCCTCATCGTCACGCCTGCAAGACCAAAGAACTTGTCGTAAGGGATTGCATTCGGACCTTCCACATAGGTTTTGAAGAACTGTCTGACCTCCGGGAAGGTCAGTTTGGTGATCTCGTCAAAAAGCTCATCATCCACGAAATACTTGTCTTTTCCATATTTCACACCGAGGTCCTGCTTCAGATCTCTGAGGCCATAGTTGCCATTGGACAGGTGGAGGAGGTACACATCCAGGGCTGCGGCGATTAAGGCGCCCTTCTCATACACGTTGTTGTATTCTTTACCGTGAATATCCGCGCTGTGCTTGCTCAGCTCGGTAAATGGGAGGGTATCGTTAAAGTTGGTTTGCGAGTTGATGATCTTCTCGGTCAGCTTTTCGAGGAATTCTTCCGGGCTGATCAGACCTTCCACGACCTGAACATGGTCGGATGCATATTCTGTAGAGCCCTCATAGAGCCACAGGTGCTTGGACAGGACCGCCTCATTGAAGTTGAACTCTTTGATTTCCTTTGAGCTGATGGTCAGAGGTGTAACGATATGGAAGAACTCATGGGCGGAAATGTCTTTCAGGATGGGAGCGAGGTTTTCAAATGGGTATTCGGGCAGGGCATAGAAAGACGAGTGATTGTGTTCCAGCGCGCCAGTCCTTTTTAGCGGGGCCTGCTCACCATTAAAGTAATAGATAAACGCGTATTTATCGACAGGAAGCTTGCCTCCAAGGTAGTTTTGGGTAGCCAGGAGAAGGTCTCTGAGCTGGTCCGCCAGTGCTGCAGAAGTAACGAGCTTACGCGGAGAGTAAACCGAAACCAGGACCTGGGTCTTGCCGAGCTGGATGGTCGTTGTATCCGGAACAGAGTACATGATCGGGGTGTCGTAGAGGTGATCGGCATTGTCCAGGCTGAAGACATCCTTGTTCTTTTCGGAGCTGGTGGCGATGAGGGCTGTGGACCCATACAGGTTCTCAGGACGGGAGAACGTCAGCTCGAAAGGCACTTCTTTCATTCCCTGGAAGTAGCCAAACACGCCGGGGGTGTTGATGACGAAGTTTTTGCCGGCCTCAATGTTTGTACCGGCCATGTCGTATATGGAATGCTCAGTTTCGGATTCCCAGGTGTCCTCCACATTGTAAGAGATTCTGGTCATGCGGTTAGCCGATGAGATTTGCCAGCTGTTATCACTCAGCCTTTTCACCGGGAGCTCTTTTCCGGCCTTGTCGTAGGCCTTCAGGTTATGGATAAATTTGCCATAATCGGCATTGGCATAAGTGCCTGGAACGATCTTCGGAACAAAGAAGGTTGCGGTGCTGGTGGTGAATTTAGGGGTCATCAACTCCACCTTAAGCTGATCCTCCACGACGTTATTCAGGTCGACAAAGTACTGGTATTTCTTCTGCGCCAGGTTTGTTTCCTGGGCCTGGGCGGAGGTCGCTATCAAGAGCAGGGCCAGTAGGACGGAGGTGATGGAGCGGGTTTTCAGGACATCATGCATACAATAACAGTTTGGGTTTTGAGTCTGCGAAGTTGAAACTTTTCCCGCATTAGTAGAGGGGAGGCGTGAGAAATTACATCACCCACCCGGGGTGATTTCCTTGTTCCGCCCGGAGTTGCAAGCCTGGTCTCCCTAGCCCTTGCCTAATGGCGACACCTACGATGTACTGTGTAGTATTGCACGTCTGAAACTCAACACATTCGGTGGCTCTGCAATCGGGGCATCGTCCTCCTTTCAATTGACTTGTCTGACGAACCAGAACATCCGCACGCGTCAACCAATGCAACCTCCTAAGGCATGTCGAAGATCCCGATCGGAGAAGCATGAGCGCTCTGGTCGTGTAACAATAAATATTGGCGTCGCGAGAGTTCGGAAGTTTCCGAACGGAAGCGTGTCCCGGACGGCTCCACTGAGTCGGTGATGTGTTGACTTTCGTGGTTACAAGACGACAAATTCCGTTGCGGTTCCCTGGACAGACTGAATCGCCGTCAGCTACTTTCAAGAATAGAAATAATAAACTGAATGCAAACCTGTTGTGATAGTTGAGTTAACGT
>JAEYXN010000138.1 GCA_023431285.1 Bacteroidota bacterium | reverse complement strand
CGAAGCTGGCATTAGCTGGGACAAGAAGGCGAAGGAGTGGAATGATGAGGAATCGAATACGGTTCGTTCCATCATTGCTGAGAAATTTCGCATCGAAGGTGTGCTCAAGTCTGAGATCCAGCTTAGCATCAAGCGTCTTATGGATATAGGATGCTACAGGGGCCTTCGTCATCGCAAGGGTCTTCCTGTTCGTGGTCAGACGACTAAGAACAACGCTCGTACCCGCAAAGGAAAGCGTAAGACGGTCGCGAATAAGAAGAAGGCAACTAAAGGTTAATCAATAAACTTTTCAATAATGGCAACTGCTGAAAAGAGAAAAGACAAAGCAAAGAAAAGAGTAGTGCATGTTGAGGCTGTAGGTGAAGTCCATATCAAGGCTTCCTTCAACAACATCATCATCTCTATTACAAATACAACAGGTCAGGTAATTTCCTGGGCTTCTGCAGGGAAGATGGGTTTCAAAGGCTCGAAGAAGAATACACCTTACGCAGCTCAGACTGCGGCACAGGAGTGTGCTACGAAAGCTTTTGATCTTGGTCTTCGCAAAGTAGAAGTGTTCGTGAAAGGTCCTGGAGCTGGTCGCGAGTCAGCGATCCGTACGATCCAGAATTCTGGTATCGAGATCACAGCTATTCGCGATGTTACGCCGCTGCCGCACAACGGTTGCCGCCCTCCTAAAAAGAGAAGAGTCTAGAATCAATAAGTCAGAAATTAGATTGGATCTTCAGGTAGCTGAAAATTTGATCTGAAATTAGAAATTAAATAAAATGGCAAGATACAGAGGTCCCAAAGCCAGAATTTCGAGAAGATATAATGAGCCGATCCTTGGCGACAACAAGGCTCTGCAGAAGAAAAACTATGCGCCCGGAATGCACGGTCGCGGAAAGAAGCGTAAGCAGTCTGAATACGCAACTCAGCTTGCTGAGAAGCAAAAGGCCAAGTATATCTATGGTCTTCTGGAAAGACAGTTCGCAAAGCTGTTCAGCGAAGCGACTCGCAAGAAGGGTGTAACTGGTGAGACTCTCCTTCAACTTCTCGAATCTCGTCTTGATAATACGGTGTACCGTCTTGGAGTTGCTCCTACACGAAGAGCAGCCCGTCAGTTGGTCCTCCACAAGCATATTCTCGTGAACGGTGAAGTGGTGAACATCCCTTCATTCTCGTTGAAGCCTGGCGACCTGGTCGGCGTTCGCGAACGTTCAAAAAGCCTTGAGGTAATTACAAATAGCCTCTCTCTGCAGGGAGCGAAGAAGTACAATTGGCTGGAGTGGGATCAGAACGAAATGGTGGGTAAAATTGTGAATCTGCCGCCTCGTGAAGACATTCCTGAAAACATCAACGAGCAGTTGATTGTCGAATTGTACTCTAAGTAATCATAAAGTTAATCTACAAACTATGTCAATATTAGCGTTTCAAATGCCAGAGAAGGTTGTAATGGAAAAGGCCGATGATTTTCATGGTCTCTTCACATTCAAGCCTCTGGAGAAAGGATACGGAGTTACTATCGGCAACGCGCTGAGAAGAATTCTCCTGTCCTCACTTGAAGGTTATGCCATTACTGGAATCAAAATTCCTGGCGTTCTTCATGAATTTTCGACCATCGAGGGCGTAGTAGAAGACGTAGCCGAAATCATTCTGAATCTTAAAATGGTAAGATTCCGTAAAGTTGCCGACAACTTCGACAACAAGATTACGGTGAATATCAAGAAACAGAAGCAGTTCAAAGCTGGTGATATTGCCAAGTTTACATCTGCATTCGAGATCCTCAACCCTGAGCATGTCATCTGCAATCTGGATGAGACAGCGCAGTTTGAGATCGAGTTGACGATTGAAAAAGGACGAGGATATCTGCCTGCTGAAGAGAACAAGCCAACTGAGCAGGTTTTCGGATTCATTCCGATCGATGCCATCTTTACTCCTATAAAGAATGTAAAATACAGCGTGGAGAATACCCGCGTTGAGCAGAAGACTGACTATGAGAAACTCGTGGTAGATATCGAAACAGATGGTTCGATTCACCCTGAGAAAGCTTTGGAAGGTGCTGCTTATATCCTGATCAAGCACTTTGCTCTGTTTTCAGATAAGTCAATGGAACTTGAGACTGGTAAGGATGCTGAGGTTGAGCAGGTTGACGAAGAAATGCTTCACATGCGCAAGCTGTTGAAGACTCCTCTTCATGACCTTGACCTTTCTGTCCGTGCGTACAACTGCTTGAAGGCGGCTGACGTGAAGACACTCGGGGATCTGGTTCAACTTGAGATTTCTGACATGATGAAGTTTAGAAACTTTGGTAAGAAGTCACTTGCCGAGCTCGAGCAACTGGTAGCAGAAAAGAACCTTACCTTCGGGATGGATCTGGCGAAATATAAACTTGAGGAAGACTAGAAATGCCTCTGGCATTCGATGTGTCCTTAGACACAAAAAAAATATACACATCAAATCATGAGACACGGTAAGAAGATCAATCACTTAGGAAGAAAGTCAAGCCACAGAGCTGCTTTGCTCTCGAATATGGCGTCTTCTCTAATATTGAATAAACGAATCACCACAACAGTGGCGAAAGCAAAAGCTTTGCGCAAGTACGTTGAGCCTCTGCTTACGAAGGCAAAGGATGATACCACGCATTCAAGAAGAACTGTTTTTTCATACCTCCAGAATAAGGAGTCTGTTAAAACGCTTTTTGGTGAGGTTGCCGGCAAGATTGCTGATCGTCCAGGTGGATATACCCGGATCATTAAGTTTGGTGATACGCGTGTTGGTGACAACGCTGAAATGTGTCTCATCGAGCTCGTTGACTTCAACACTCTCTACACTAAGGATGGAGCGGTGAAGAAGGCCAAGACTCGCAGAAGCCGCCGCTCTACTAAGAAAGCTGAGGGTGCTGAAGACGCCACTGAAGGTGCGACTGAAGAGGCAGCAGCAGAGCCAAAAGCAAAGGCGACAAAAGCTAAGGCTGCTAAAGCCCCAAAAGCTGAAAAGACTGAAAAGAAACCTGCTGCTAAAAAAGCTCCTAAGAAGGACAAAGAATAGTGCAGAGTCTATTAAATATCAAGAGGGATTAAGCTTCGGTTTAATCCCTTTTTTATTGTTCAATCGATCATGCGAAAAATGTTACAGAATTTAAACCGGGGCGCCGAAAATCATAAGCAAACCGTGCAAAATCTTAATACTCAAGACCTATTTTTGTGACCACCTATGCAGCCAAAGAAAGCGTATTTATTACTTGAAGACGGGCTTCTGCTCGAAGGAACAGCCATCGGAAAAATCGGGACATCCGGTGGTGAGATCTGTTTCAACACTGGTATGACCGGCTACCAGGAGATCTACACGGATCCCTCGTATTTCGGCCAGATCATCGTTAATACTACCTCACACATCGGTAACTATGGAGCACTGGACCTCGAGCAGGAATCCGCAGCGCCGAAAATTGCCGGGTTGGTGGTGAACGACTTTGCCAAGGAATATAGCCGGAAGTCAGCGAAAGAAAGTCTGCAGGCATACCTGGAGTTCCACGGTGTCGTTGGGATCGCGAACGTCGACACAAGGATGCTGGTGCGTTACATCCGGAACAAAGGCGCGATGAACGCCATCATATCATCGGAACTCACACCAGAGCAGCTTTATAACGAAATAAAGAAGGTTCCTTCAATGGATGGACTGGAGCTTGCGTCGGTGGTGTCTACGAAAGAGGCATACTACGTAGGCGATGAGAAGGCGGAATTTCGTGTGGCGGTTCTGGATCTCGGCATCAAAAGGAGCATCATCGAGAATCTGGCATCTCGCGGATGTTATTGCAAAGTGTTTCCGGCAAAGACTTCATTCAAAGAAATGGCTGCCTGGAATCCTGATGGGTATTTTATTTCCAACGGACCTGGAGATCCATCGGCAATGCCATACGCGGTAGAAACGGTAAAGCAAGCGCTGGAAACAGACAAGCCTCTGTTCGGTATTTGTCTTGGCCATCAAATCCTCGCCCTGGCATCAGGCATATCCACATACAAGATGCACCATGGGCATCGCGGGCTCAATCATCCTGTGAAGAACATGTTTACCGGAAAAGGTGAGATGACTTCGCAGAACCACGGCTTTGCAGTGAGCGAGAAAGATATCGACAAGAATCCCAATGTGGAGGTGACACACGTTCACCTGAATGATAATACCATTATGGGGATCAGGAGGAAAGACAAGAAAGCATTTTCAGTTCAGTATCACCCCGAAGCTTCTCCGGGACCACACGACTCGAGATATCTTTTTGACAACTTCGTGGAAGTAATCAAACAGGGAAAGAAATAGAAGACCATTCTTAATCATAAAATATAAATCAAAACTACTATGAGCTTAATTGAAAGCATTCATGCACGGCAGATCCTGGATAGCCGTGGAAATCCTACCGTCGAAGTTGACGTCGTTACCGAAACAGGCGCGTTCGGTCGTGCTGCGGTACCATCTGGCGCTTCCACCGGTACTCATGAAGCTGTTGAACTTCGCGACGGAGACAAGAAAAGATATGTGGGGAAGGGTGTTTTGAAAGCCGTCGAAAATGTAAACACGAAAATCTCTGCTGAAATAATCGGCTTCGATGTTTTCGACCAAAATCTCCTTGATAAGATCATGATCGAATTGGATGGCACTCCAAACAAAGGAAATCTTGGAGCAAACGCGATCCTCGGTACTTCGCTTGCCATCGCAAAAGCGGCAGCGATGGAAGCCGGCATCCCTCTTTACCGTTACCTCGGTGGCGTCAGCGCAAACACACTGCCAGTTCCTATGATGAATATCCTGAATGGTGGAAGTCACGCGGACAACTCAATAGATTTCCAGGAATTCATGGTAATGCCTGTAAAGGCGGATACTTTCTCGGAGTCGTTAAGAATGGGAACAGAAGTTTTTCACACACTGAAAAAAGTGCTTCATGACGCTGGCCTTTCTACCAACGTAGGAGATGAAGGAGGATTCGCTCCTAACATCAAGTCCAACGAAGAGGCTATTGAAATTGTGTTGAA
Organism: Bacteroidota bacterium; assembly: GCA_023431285.1. Classification (GTDB taxonomy): domain Bacteria; phylum Bacteroidota; class Bacteroidia; order Cytophagales; family Cyclobacteriaceae; genus Ohtaekwangia. The sequence continues at coordinate 12,231 of JAEYXN010000138.1, read as the reverse complement.
GGCAATCGAGAAAGCAGGGTTCAAGCCAGGAGAAGATATCTTCATTGCAATGGATGCAGCAACGTCTGAGTTCTACGACGCATCTAAAAACACTTATACATTTAAGAAGTCGAGTGGTAAGGCTATTTCCTCTGACGAAATGGTCGAGTACTGGGCAAACTGGGCGAAGAAGTATCCGATCATTTCTATTGAAGATGGAATGGCGGAAGATGATTGGAGTGGATGGAAGAAACTAACGGATGCGATAGGTAAAAATGTTCAGCTTGTAGGCGACGATCTGTTTGTAACAAATGTTACCCGCCTGCAACAAGGAATCGATCAGGGTGTTGCTAACTCAATCCTGATTAAGGTGAATCAAATTGGCTCTCTTAGTGAGACGATCGACGCAGTCAACCTTGCAAAACGCAACTCTTACAAGAGCATCATGTCTCATCGTTCTGGTGAAACTGAAGACAGCACTATTGCCGATCTTGCAGTGGCGCTTAACACAGGCCAGATCAAGACTGGTTCTGCGAGCCGTTCCGACCGGATGGCGAAGTATAATCAGCTTATCCGTATCGAAGAGGAACTTGGTGAAGTTGCTTACTTCCCCGGAAGAAAGTTTTAATCGGATATACCTAATAGAAGGCCGGCCGAAACGCCGGCCTTTTTCTTGTCCGAGGGCTTTTGTAGTTAAAAGGAAATGTTTGTTATATTCGTATACTTTTTAAACTAATATGCTGTCAAAGATTCCGGCTCCTTTTAAGAATTTTTATGCGATAGTAGGCGGACTGTTTCTTCTTTGGATGGTTGTCCTCGATGCAAACAATCTCTTTCGTCGGTATCAGCTGAGCTCAAAGTTGAACTCACTGGAGAATGAGAAAGAGTACTACGAGGAAAAAATAATTGAGGTACAGAAAGATCACAATGAGCTGTTCGGAGATCCTGAGCTTGTTGAGAAATTCGCGCGCGAAAAGTACCTGATGAAGAAACCGTCGGAAGTGATTTTCGTTATCGAGGAAGAGTAACAATTTATGAGGTCCCTTCTTATCTGTGCGGTCCTTTTGCTTGGCTCCGTTCTGAATGTTGCCGCCCAAAAGGAAATTGATGAAGAAACTCCCTGGAGCTTCGATGATCGTTCATATGCCGGCCTGGGCCTTGGTGGCTTAAGCTTCGGAAGCCATTCATTCTACGGCCAGTATTTCTCTATAGGTGTCGGCGCCCTCGGAGGGTATATGTTGACGAAGAATCTATCAGCAGGTGTCGGATTTGAGTATCAATATACCAGCTATGGTGATGCGAATATCAAGAACCACGTGTACGGAGGATACCCCTTTGTCCGCTATAACATCAGAAATTTTTTCGTACAGTTTGACTACGACTACTTCTGGCTCAAAACAACCATGAAAAATGTCGGAGAGGCAACCGCCCGTGAAGAGCGTTTTTTCGGTGGTGTGGGATTCTTTGGTTCAGGCAATGGCAGAGTGACAACGAATTTCCTGATCTCCTATGACTTTTTCTATGATAGCTCCAGCCTGTTTAGTTCTCCTCTCAACACGCGACTTTTCTTTACCTTTTAATCACGAAGGGTAATTCCGGTTTTATTTCCAAGGATCAGAAGATCCTCGACTACTTTTGGATTCAATGGGATCCCTGCCACTTTTCTCTCCTTCGCCATTTCACGTTCCGGATCTCCGGGAATAACAAGTCTTTCCTGTCCAATAACAGTTTTTGCTGAGCGGAATCTGGCGATCCAGTTATCCATGTGTGACTTGAATTCGCTTGATGGACGAAATGCATCGATGCGCATGGCTCCGAAGAAATGTCCGATACCGTCGCCTACAGGATCAGACGGTGGTGACAGAAATGCCACGAAAGGAGGGACCCATGGGCCATAGTTCGCTCCCGAAAGTACGGCAGAGAAAATATCTACCCACGCACCCAGACAAAAACCTTTGTGGCTCCCATGCTCGCGATCGCTGCCCAATGGGATCAACGCTCCTCCTTCCTTCAACTCGTGAGGGTTTGATGAAGGTTCTCCATCCTTTTTTTGAATCCATCCATATGGGGCATCGACGTTCTTGCGTTGCAGAATCTCAAGCTTTCCATTTGCTGCAGTTGTAGTTGCAAAGTCAGCCACAAATGGAGGTTGTTCTCCAGCAGGAATAGCGATAGCGATAGGGTTCGTTCCGAGTAAACGTTCAACGGAAAATGTGGGTGCTACCAGTGGACTTGCATTGGTCATTGCTATTCCTATCATATCATGCCCGAGAGCAATCATGGCATGGTGTCCTGCAATCCCAAAGTGATTTGAGTTTTTTACTGCAACCCAACCGGTACCCGCCACGCGTGCTTTCTCAATGGCGAGTTCCATTGCTTTTGGTGCAACCACGAGGCCAAGCCCCGCGTCGCCATCTATAACTGCAGTGCTGGGAGATTCATGTACCGTGCGAACCACAGGTTTTGCATTTATGCGTTTAGCTTCCCATAGACGGAAGTAACCCGACAAACGCGCAATGCCATGCGAATCAATTCCACGAAGGTCTGCGTTAAGTAGAACCTCAGTCGCCAGTTCGGCTTCTGCGTCCGGGCAACCCATGTAACGAAAAGTCTCAATTGTATAGTCCTTGAGAGACTCCCAGGAGAACAGCTTATCCATAGTCGAATTAAGTTGTAAATATCGCGGAATTACGAGTAACTTCATTCAGCGGACAATTTGTGCCACACATTTTTTGTGACCTCTTATGGAATTTCCCTATCAGGCGCATCTTAAGTAAAAAATATCTTATGACCCGAATTCACATCTTGTTGATCTTTATGATGGTTTCTGCCGGCTCCGTTGCTCAGCCAAGCAAAACGGTAGATTCAAAAATTACGAATGTGACCGTATTTCTTAACCGCGCGCAGGTGACCCGCATGGTAAAGACCAAGCTTGAGCCCGGCAAAACGACCGTTGTTTTTCCGGCACTGGCTGCTCAGCTGGACCAGCGAAGTATTCAGGTTCGGGGTAGCGGTAAGTTCACAATTCTGGGTATTGCTCATCAGTTAAACTATGGAAAGGAATTTTCTTCCCCTCGTACAAAGGTGCTTACCGATTCTATCGAATGGTTACAGCAGCAAATAGCGATCGAACAAAGTCAAAAGGAGGTGCTTGCAAAGGAGGAGCAAATGCTGCTGAGCAATCAGAAGATTGGTGGAACGAATCAGAATTTAACTGCCGCGGAGTTGAAAGCAATGGCCGATTTTTTTCGGGGTCGGCTGAACGATATTATTTCACAACGATCCAAAATTGATAACACCATAAGAAAGATGAGTGAACAACTCAGGAAGGTCCAGCTTCAGTTGAAGGAAATAAATGACGTTCATTCAAAACACACCAGCGAGATCCATGTTAATATTTCTGCTGACGTTGAAACGGCGGCAGAGTTTGAGGTGACCTATGCTGTCTCGAATGCAGGATGGACTCCGGTTTATGATCTGCGTGCTATTGATACAAAGAATCCTGTTCAACTCAATTACAAGGCAAATGTATTTCAGTCTACCGGCGAAGAATGGAAAAATGTGAAGCTTACTCTTAGCACGGCCAATCCCAGTTTGGGCGGGGTCAAGCCAGAATTGTCGACTCTTTTCGTTGATATACTTAATCCAGTTGTGCGTACAGTCCGCTATGCTGAGAAGAAGCGTGCTGTGGCAGCTGCCCCAGCTTCGGTGAGTATGGATGTTGAGGCTGGCGAAGTTCTTGAAGAAGCTGAAACATCGGCTGAATACACCACGACGGTGCAGACATCTTTGAGTACTGAATTTCAAATCTCTTTACCATACACTGTTGCTTCTGCTTCGAAACCCACATTGGTTGATATCGGATCTCATTCGCTCAAAGCGGATTACCTCTACTCAGTCGTTCCGAAGCTAGATAAAGATGCGTTCCTGATGGCTAGGGTTACTGGCTGGGAGGAGTACAACCTTCTGCCAGGTGAGGCTAACGTGTTCTTCGAGGGAACATTTGTCGCAAAGACATTTATTGACCCTGAAAACATACAAGATACTTTGGCGGTGTCTCTTGGTCGGGATAGGCGTGTTGTTGTTCAGCGGGAGAAAATAAAGGACTACAGTTCAAGAAAGACGATCGGGTCAAATCAACGAGACTCGTATGGGTATACTATTTCTGTGAGGAACGCGAAGTCTGAGGATATTAAGGTCGTTATCGAAGATCAAATCCCAGTTTCGAAAAATAGTCAGGTAGAGGTTACGTTGCTTGACCAGGGCGGGGCTACCTATCAGAAGGAGTATGGGAAATTGCGGTGGGAGATATCAATGAAACCCCAGGAATCGAAAAAGATGGAATACAAGTTTGAGGTGAAGTATCCCAAGGACAAGCGAATTACGCAAATCTTCTAGGTAACTGACATCAATTGAATTATTGTTCAAGAAGTTCTTTCCAGTGTGAAAGAACTTCTTATTTTTAATTAACATTTTTTTGAAAGCAGTTATTTTTTATTGATCCCTAGCCTCAACTGTTCTATGACGCGGCAACTCTTAGTAGTCCTGGTGTTCTTGTTTGTCTTAAATCAGGCGAAATCACAGGAACTTGATTCCCTCTTTAACCTTAATGCCTTCACCGAGGAAAGTGAACTTCAGAAAGTTCTCAATAAGAAGGTGTCTGTCTCCACGTTGAATCTATCGTCCCGCGAATCGCCCTCTATTATTACGGTGATCAACAGTGATGAGATTAGAAACAGCGGTGCCCGCGATCTGATCGATGTTCTTCGCCTTGTGCCCGGGTTTGATGTCATGCAGGATCTTCAGTTTGTGCTTGGCCTTAGTCTCAGAGGGAGCTGGGCTAACGAAGGCAAGGTGCTCGTGGTAATGGATGGTGTTCCTTTCAATGAGCTGCTATATCAGACGGTGGCGGTGGGTAACCGTTTCCCTGTAGATGCCGTGGAGCGCATAGAGATTATTCGCGGTCCGGGATCGGCTGTATATGGCGGGTCAGCCGAGTACGGTGTGATTAATATTATTACAAAGGCAGCCGCAAGCCTGGATGGAGTGGCGGTATATGGGACAGGAGGATTTCATTCTAACGGAATGGGACGTCTCAACGGAGGAGTCATGGCCGGGCAGAAAAAAGAAAATTTTGCATGGGACATAAGCGCGCACAGGGGATCCGGCAATGTTACAAACAATAAGTATCTTGGAGTACACAATGGTATCGATAGTACCATGGCTGATCCGATGAACGTAAATGCGGGCATTCGATACAAAGGATTTTCGCTTCGGTCAATGTACGATGCCTATACTACGTCCGATCCCTTCTCTGAAGTTTATTTCAAAACCTTCTTTCTTGATTCACGGTACGAGTTCGCCGTGTCCGATAAATTCACGCTTACGCCGCAGATTCAATATATCAATCAGACACCCTGGGAATACGGATACTACGATGAAGATGGAAGCCCAATTGAGTCAGACTTTCGCCAACGCGCAACACGAATTCTTGGAGAACTTGATGGCGCTTACAGCATCTCCAGAAAAGCAAGTCTTAACTTTGGTGTGCTTTACTTTCAGGACAAAAGCGCCGACTTGCTCGAAGACGAAAATCTATTGACTCTTAATAACGTTGCTGTATATGCTCAGGGACTTTTCAAGCATCGGCTTGCCAATGCAACGCTAGGATTTCGCTTCGAGAAGAATAACCGTTATTCAGGAGCATTCGTGCCTCGCTTCGCGATTACCAAGAAAATAGAAAATCTGCACTTTAAACTTTTATACAGTAAATCCTTCAGATCACCATCGCTGCAAAATGTCGCGTTGGACACGACTGGAGCCAAGCCTGAGAAATCAGATGTTTTTGAGTTTGAGCTTGGATATCAATTCACACCGGAGATGCTTCTTGCGATCAACGCTTTCCATATCAGCACGCGCGATGTGATCATCTACGGTTCTGAAGGGGAAGACGACGAGTTTAAGGAATGGTACGAGAATTATGAAAAGTCCGGAAGCAAAGGCATTGAGGTGGTGTACAGCATCAGGAAGACTAACTGGTATACAAACCTCACTTATTCTTTCAGTCAGGCGATCAATGGCAATACTGTTGATAAGTACACGGTGCCACAGACAACCAGGCAATATGTAGGTGTTCCGGCTCACAAATTTTCGATCAATTCAAACGTTCGTGTTTCTCCCCGATTTAATGTAAATGGATCGTTGATAACGGTAGGTAAGCGCTATGCTTACGTTGATTTTGCTGAAGACGAACCAGTGGCTGGTGAACTCGACCCTTATACACTGTTCAATATTTTTATGAATTATGAGCCTGTAAAAGGATTGCGAGTAGGAGGTGGAGTGTTTGATGTTTTTGATGCGCGGCCGCCTATTCCACAGGCCTACAACGGAGAGGCTGGTGCTTACTTGCCGATTCCTGGCAGAAGCCGTGAATTTGTTCTCAAACTGTCTTACCAAATCGACTTCAAAAAATAGCCGTTATGAGCAAGCTTATTTTTATTCCACTTTGCTGCTTACTGCTTTTCTCTGTTTCCTCCGTTGCTCAGACAACGAATTATCAGGTCTATGCGCTGTATGTTGTAAACATCGCGAAGTATTCTTCTTGGCCAAGTCAAAGCGGTGAACTCAGGATCGGCGTTCTTGGAAAAACGAAAGTTTATGAAGAATTATTGAAGCAGGACGGGAAATCGGTAAATGGTAATGTCTTAAAGGTCTTTCAGGGTGATACTCCGGATAAACTTGAAGACGCTCATATTATCTACATTGCCGATGGAAAGAGCGGGTCTATGGAGGAGCTACTTAAAGTCACAGAGGGTAAATCCGTCATGATCATAGCTGAAAGAGAGGGTCTTCACAAGAAAGGAGCGGGCTTTAGTTTTGTGATTATGGAAAACAGCTCACTTCGTTTTGATATGAATCAGACTGATCTGGAGAAAAGATCAATCAGGGTATCGAAAAGTATCTCAACGTTGGCAAACTCTTCGATATAAAGGAGATCAAAGTTTGAGTCGTTGATGGATGAGAGAGGAAAGCACTCCTTCTTTAAGTGAATACGTGGAGACTCTGATACGTGTGACATTCCATCTCTGAATGAGGTAACGGACAAGGCAAGACGCAACAACAATCATATCCACTCTCATTTCTATCATACCAGGAATAACCATTCTTTCCGCTCTGTTCTTCACGATGAGCTCGTCATAAATTTCGAAGAACCCTTCAAGAGACAAGGGAGTCTCAAGTTCCTCCGGAGGTTTTGTGATCTCATGTCGTGCGCAAAAAATATCGCTGAAAGTGTCGAAGCTTCCGGATGATCCAACCAGAACATGGCATGGAAACTTTTCCAGCGCATCGGAGAGAGGAGTAAGCACCTGATCAAAGTATAAATCAAGCTGACGAATCTCTTCAGAAGAGATCGGATCATTTCGATGGAACAGTTCCAGAAGACGTTGCGCTCCGATTTCGATAGACTTTTTCCAGAACACTGTATTTTGATCTGCAATAATGAACTCGACGCTTCCACCACCGATGTCCACGATCAAAGAGCGATCATTTCCCATCCCCACAGCCGACCTCACCCCTTCATAGATAAATTGTGCTTCCTCGTCTCCAGATATGATGTTAACCTCAATGCCGGTGAGCTCGCGGATCCTTTCAGCGACCTCTTCTCTGTTGGCGGCACTCCTCAACGCACTTGTTCCGAATGCATAGATTTTTTCTGCCCCACCGTGTTCTTCAATAATGTTCCTGAAACTTTGCATGGCCACCAGCGCGCGACTTAGTCCCTCTGGTGTAATAACTCCCTGATTAATTCCGCCCTTTCCGATTTTCACCGCGAGGCGATCCCGGAAGGTAATCCTGTAGCCGTTTTCATCTGCCGCAGCCAGCAGCAGGTGGAAAGTGTTGGTTCCAAGGTCGATGATAGCGAGGTTAGAAGACATAAAAATTCGTCGAAGATAAAGATTCAAAGCTTCTTCCCGAAGCGTCGAACTAAAGATCGACACAGGTTTAAAAACCAATCCAGACAATTATATTTAGCGCCAAATAAGGGATATTATGGCCGCACCAACCAGTAAGGACGAAGCTATTGCAAAGAAATTCCAGGAACTGCAACGTAAGAATGCGGAAGCGCTGGTGGGTGGTGGCGAGAAAAGGATTGAGCAACAACATGCAAAAGGAAAGCTCACAGCGCGTGAAAGGATAGAATTGCTTGTGGACGATGGTTCGTTCGAGGAGTTGGGCAAGTTTGTCATGCATCGCAGTAAGGACTTTGGTCTGGACCAGGAGTATTACCTGGGGGATGGAGTTGTTACTGGTTACGGCACGATCAACGGCAGACTTGTCTATGTGTTCTCTCAGGATTTTACTGTGTTTGGAGGTTCACTTTCAGAAACACATGCAGAGAAAATCGTCAAGATCATGGACCTGGCCATGAAGAATGGCGCACCTGTGATCGGATTAAATGACAGCGGTGGTGCCCGCATTCAGGAGGGTGTTGTTTCTCTCGGTGGCTACGCCGATATTTTTTACAGGAACACACTTGCTTCGGGAGTGGTGCCGCAGATATCGGCAATTATGGGTCCATGTGCCGGAGGAGCGGTGTATTCCCCCGCTATTACTGATTTCATCCTGATGGTGGAGAATACATCTTTCATGTTTGTTACTGGTCCTAACGTAGTGAAGACAGTAACGCATGAAAATGTCACCGCTGAAGAACTTGGTGGAGCCGGAACTCACAGCTCCAGAAGTGGGGTAACGCATTTTGCTTGTGCTAATGAATTAGAATGCCTCAATTACATCAAAACCTTGTTGTCGTATCTGCCTCAGAATTGTGAGGAGGATGCTCCCGCTGTTGAATATCACACGTCAGACGAAACTCGGCCACAGTTGAATGATATTATTCCATCTAATCCTAATCAGCCTTACGACATGCGGGAGGTGATCAATGGCGTTGTGGATGATGGAAGTTTTTTTGAGGTTCATAAGAATTTTGCTGAGAACATAGTTGTAGGTTTTGCGCGACTTGCCGGACGAAGTATTGGTATAGTTGGAAATCAACCTGCTGCACTTGCTGGCGTTCTCGATATTCATTCAAGTGTGAAGGGGGCAAGGTTCGTACGCTTCTGCGACAGCTTTAATATTCCTTTGCTTGTTTTTGAAGACGTTCCTGGATTTTTGCCAGGGACGGATCAGGAGTGGAACGCGATTATCACAAACGGAGCGAAGTTGCTCTACGCGTTTTCAGAAGCAACAGTGCCGCGTATTACGGTGATCACGCGCAAAGCTTATGGTGGCGCATACGATGTGATGAATTCAAAGCATATCGGAGCTGACCTAAATTACGCATGGCCAACAGCAGAAATTGCCGTGATGGGTGCGAAGGGTGCAGCTGAGATAATATTTAAAAGGGAGATTGCAGAAGCTGCAGATCCGGAGAAAAAGTTGCAGGAAAAGGTAACGGAGTATACGTCGAAATTCGCGAATCCTTACCGCGCTGCTCATCGTGGATATATCGATGAAGTCATCTACCCTGAGGAGACACGCCAGAAGCTCATCAAGGCATTTAAGATGCTTGAAAACAAAGTGGCCACACTTCCGAAAAAGAAACACGGCAACATGCCTTTGTAAGACCAAAAAATAATCATGCTATATGGACAAGAAAAGTAAACAGTTCCTGTACGAGTATCTCAACAACGCATCGCCTACAGGCTTTGAATCATCAGGCCAGCAGATTTGGTTGGACTATCTGAAACCATATATCAGCGAGTATATGGTAGACGTATATGGAACAGTAGTGGGGGTTGTCAATCCGAAAGGAGCCTACAAGGTCGTGATCGAGGCACATGCCGATGAGATCTCATGGTTTGTGAATTACATCACTGAGGATGGATATATATATGTCCGCAGGAACGGTGGATCTGACCATCAGATTGCCCCTTCGAAGAGAGTGAATATTCATACCGAAAACGGAATTGTAAAAGGTGTGTTTGGATGGCCTGCCATTCACGTTCGTGAGCCAGGTAAAGAAGAGGCTCCTTCCCTGAAGAATATATTCATCGATGTGGGAGCTGAATCGAAAAAAGAAGTTGAGGCTATGGGCATCCATGTGGGATGTGTAATAACCTTTGAGGATGAGCTGTTTGAAATGAACAAAAACTTCCTTGTGGGACGTGCTCTTGACAACCGGATGGGCGGGTTTATGATTGCTGAGGTTGCGCGAAGGCTTTTTGAGAATAAGAAGAAGCTTCCATTCTGTTTGTATATCGTTAATGCGGTTCAGGAAGAAATTGGTCTGAGGGGTGCTGAAATGATTTCCAGGAGGTTAAAACCTGACCTGGCGATCTGTACGGACGTAACGCACGATACGCAGTCACCTATGTATAATAAGAGGGAGAGTGGAAACCTGCGTTGCGGTAACGGTCCGGTTGTATGTTATGGCCCCGCTGTCCAGAACAATGTTCTCAAAATGGTAATTGAGACGGCCCAAAAACGGAAAATCCCGTTCCAACGCCAGGCGGTCTCCAGGTCCACTGGAACAGATACAGATTCCTTTGCATACTCCGCAGAAGGGGTCGCTTCGGCCCTTATTTCACTGCCTCTGAAGTATATGCACACCACCGTAGAAATGGTCCATAAAGATGATGTAGAAGGGGTAATTTCGCTGATTTACGAATTTTTGCTTCAATTAAAGGCAGGTCATGACTTCCGGTATTTAAAGTAGCCGGCTGAAAGGAAGGGATAAATCTTACATTCATAATGTTACTCACTGAATAGGTTCTTGCACGAGGTTTGCAGAACCTATTTTTGTTGGAACAAAGACAAGAACCTAAAACCTTTTAGTACCACTATGCGATTTGTTAGAATGATGATCCTTGCCGGAATCATCGCCTTTCCGGCGAGTCACCAGGCATTTGCTCAAGAACGTCCTCTGCACGAAGTGTATTCGATGATGGTCTTCAACTTCACTAAATACGTTCAATGGCCTGACCACAACGATAATGGTGAGTTTGTAATAGGCGTGATAGGAAATTCTGAAGTCTATAATACCCTTACCGGATGGTATGGCGGAAAACCTCGCGGCTCAAAGACTTATGTCATTAAGAAGTTCGCTTCTGCGTCGGAGGTTACGGATTGTCACGTCTTATTTATAGATCGTGCTAAAAGCGGCGAGTTCGATGCAGCCAGTGCAAAACTCAAAGGAAAAGGAACACTCGTTATTACTGATAAAAACGGATTAGGAGAAAAGGGTAGTGGGATAAATTTCAAAACAGTAGATAACAAACTGAAGTTTGAGCTCAATCAGAAAGCGATTGAAGCATCGAACCTGAAAGTATCCGGCGCACTTTCTTCAATGGCAATACTGATTTAATGGGTTTGTTTGGAAGGCCTGACCCTGGTAAAATACCAGGACAGGTCGGCCAAAGATTAAATCGTAGATTGACGTAACCACAAACTGATAATCTATGAAGACCTTCATGTCGATTTTATGTCTTGCAATCGTATCGGTTGCAAACATCAACGCGCAGGAAAGACCTACGCATGAAATTCACGCTGCTATGGTGTACAACTTTATCAAGTATGTACAATGGCCAGATGAAACTGCGGCAGGCGAATTTGTGGTAGGAGTAATCGGAGACGATAACGTCTTCAATACTCTGAAACAATGGTACGACGGGAAACCAAAAGGGAACAAAAAATACGTGGTTAAAAAGCTTTCAGCAGCGTCTGAAGCTAATTCCTGTCACGTTGTCTATCTCGGTAAATCGAAGAACAAAGAATTCGAGGATATCAAAGCCAGCACATCCGGAAGGTCTATTCTGACTGTTACAGATGGAAATGGGTTAGGACAAAAAGGAAGTTGCATTAACTTCAAAGTAATAGACGGGAAACTGAAATTTGAATTGAATCAGGGTACTGTGTCTAGTTCAAATCTCAAGATATCCAGTCAACTAAGCAGTATGGCAATTCTTATATAGAATTGCGAAAGATCTACGCACGGGGCGGCAGAGTTTTTACAGAGAGGGTCTTTTCTCTGATTGTCCTGTGCGTTTTTTTAACCTGACTTGCCAGCCGAAAGGTTGTCGCAATACAACGCATGAAGTTGCAAAGTTTGTGAGAGAGTCTTTGTATTCATCATGCGTTTTTTTCGACATCAGATGATCATTCTGATCATCGAAAGTACGCGCACGGGGTCATAGAGTTTTATAGAGAGGGTCTTTTCTTTATGTGCTCTGTGCGTTCTTTTCTTAATTCCCC
>JAEYXN010000053.1 GCA_023431285.1 Bacteroidota bacterium | reverse complement strand
GTCAATGGTTTTACCTATGAGCCAACCCTTGGAGAGTATTTCCTTTCTCATCCTGATATGCGAATACCAGACGATGGCAGAATCTATTCGATCAATGAAGGGTTGTCGAATTCGTTTAGCCCGGGCGTTGTGGACTACATCCGTTTCTGTAAGGCGAGCAATTACACGGCCCGATATATCGGATCGCTTGTAGCCGACTTTCACCGGAATCTGCTCAAAGGCGGAATTTACATTTACCCCGCGACTCAGAAAGACCGTCAAGGCAAACTGAGACTCTTGTATGAATGCAACGCGCTGGCATTCCTTGTGGAACAAGCCGGAGGATCTGCTTCAGATGGAGAGAAAAGAATTCTGGAAATTCAGCCGGAGCGTTTACACCAGCGGACCCCACTGTTTATCGGATCGAAAAGGATGGTCGAAAAGGCAACGAAGCGCTAGTCAGCTTTTTGCTCGTCACCGGTCTTTTTCTCCTCTTCAGTGAAGATCTGCGGAGCGTGCTTTCTCATGATCTCATACCACTTCACCAGTTTCTTGATGTCGGAGACGTATACACGGTCTTCGTCGTATTCCGGCAGGATAGACTTAAGAAACGCTTTCAACTCCGAGCTATCAGAGTTCCCGTCGACTCCCGGATCATCACCATATTCAGCATGAATCTTTTTGATGACGTCGCCGAGCGCTGCTGTTCCTTCTTTGGTGGTTGTGTAGATCGAGATTTCATTCAGCAGAGACAAGCGATGACTGGTAGTGGCGACCATTTTCGTTTTTGCTTCGTCAAGCGACTCAAGAATTACGCCCGACTTTGTTGGTGCCACAACTCTGAACAATCCTCCTTTACCTGTAATAGTAGCTATTTCTGCTAAAGTCATATGCTAAATATTTATTGCTGATGAAACATAAAGGCGGCAAAGCTAAATAAAACAAGCTCGAACTTCAAAGCGTGCGTGTCTCATTGGTTAACTATCCTCCTTTGATCTTTCGTAATTCCCGATGGCTTCTTCAATAAAGTCCAGGATATCCTCTTTTCCCGCTCTTGTTTCAGCCGAGGTGATAACCAATGGCGGAAGCTCTTCCCATTGAGTAGAAAGGATCCTGCTGTAGTGAGCGATATTTTTCTTCAACTCATTCTTGGTGAGCTTGTCAGCTTTCGTGAACAATAAAGCAATTGGAATTCCTTTTCCGCCAGCCCATTCTATAAAGCTCATATCGTTCTTCTGCGGTTCGAGCCGTGCATCCACCAACACAAAAAGACACGCGAGGTTAGGCCTTTGAAGCACATAGTCTTCGATGATCTTGCCAAAGTTTTCACGGATGCTCTTACTCACCGATGCGTAACCATATCCCGGAAGATCGACCAGATACCAGCTCTTATTGATCAGAAAGTGATTAATCGTCTGCGTCTTCCCAGGCTTCGCCGAAGTCTTGGCGAGATGACGCGAGTTCGTAATCATGTTGATCAGAGACGACTTGCCCACGTTGGAACGACCGATGAATGCGAACTCGGGCTTATCCGGTTCGGGACATTTTCTTACATCGGCGTAGCTCGATATAAATTCAGCTGAGGTTACTTCCATCCTTAAAGTAATAATTGAAGGGCAAATTAGTAAGAATGTAAGAACCGAGTGATTTATGAAGGTTCTTTTGTGTATTATAGTCCACGCTTTTCCCGATTTTATGTTTATATTGACATTGATTTATACATACCTTTAGTAAAATTTTTTAAGCAATGTCCAGTATCCGTCGAGTACTGATTTTTTTGACTTTGTTTGTGCTTTTAAAACCCGCTTTCGGACAACAAGATCCCAAGGAATTAGCACGGCAATACTACGAACAGGTTGAGCTTATCCTCGCCGAGACGAAAGCGATGGAGATTGCTCTCGAACAACTCGTGACAGCTGCAGATCTCGACACTACGTTCCTCAGAGCTAACTATGAGGCAGGGCACATGCACCTGATTACAATCAATAAACATGCTGCCACAAAGTATTTTCTTCGTGTCTACAGACAGGATCCGGCCTACCGCTTTGATCTGGAATATTGGATTGGGAAAGGGTTTCAATACGGATTTGAATTTCAGAAAGCCCTGCAGTATTATAATCTGTACAAGCAGAAGCTGGAGAAAAGAAGCAGTTACCAGGGCAAGGATAAGATAGAGATGGCTCAGGTTGACCGTGCCATTTTTGAATGTGAGAACGGTCTTGAGCTTGTATCCAGTCCACAGAACTTCTCAATTGTTAACATCGGAAGGGAGATCAACTCCGAATTTGAAGATTATGCCCCGGTGTTGAATGAAGCCGAAGACGAAATTGTGTTTACCACCCGAAGACGTGATGGAAACATGAACGAGAACGTGTATGAAGACAACAAACCCTGGGAGGATATCTTTATCGCCCGGAAAGTCGGAGGCAGTTGGGAGCCAGCCAAGAACATCGGCCCCCCTGTAAACACACCTTTTCACAACTCGAATTCAGCGCTTTCGGCGGATGGTAACACGTTGTTCCTATTTACAGACGAAGGCAACGGCGATCTTTATTTCACCAAGAATACGTCAAACGGATGGACTGTACCGGAGCCCCTTCCCGGAATTATTAACTCCAGCTTTGAAGAGAAGTCAGTTACCATCTCCAAAGATGAGTCAGTTCTGATCTTCTCCAGTAATCGCCCCGGAGGATACGGAGGACTTGACCTTTACCGGGCTACAAAGGATAGCAAAGGCCATTGGTCCAACGTTCGGAACCTTGGTCCGAAGATCAATTCCGATATGGATGAGGACGGACCCTTTATTGCTTACGACGGTGTTACACTTTATTTCAGCAGCAAAGGAAGAAAAGGAATGGGAGGATTCGATGTTTTCAAAACCATATTCGATCCTGTCACCAACGAATGGTCTGATCCAATAAATCTTGGATACCCGATCAACACTCCCGACGACGACATTTACTTTGTTTCGACCAACGATGCGAAGCGCGCTTATTACAGTTCAGTACGCGAAGATGGTATGGGATACACTGATATCTATATGATCACCATACCTGAAGGGTTGGACAATATCACTACCCCTGTGGCGACTACGAAGCCCCCTGTGGATACAACTACTGCGGTCGTGAGTGTGCCGGAGGTACCAGATGGCCAAAAAGATCCGGTGGTAAAACAGCCTGAGGCAGGACCACTGAAATACATCGTATCAGTTGTCGATGCGCAGGATCGCTCACCGATGGATGCGAAGATTCGTCTCGTTGGCGCGCGTGACAATGTTATTGTCGGAGTAAATTCTACGGGTGGTGGCACCTATGAATTCACGATCAACAGCAAGACTGCAAAAGATTACAGATTATCGGTCGAAAAAGAAGGATATGCATTCCAGAATCTAACGGTACGTATACCCGGCGCAGGAGAGGCATCCAGTCCGTTAACACGAACTGTGGAAATGCGGAAGCTCGCAGTCAATGTGACCGGCGTGCTGCGCAATATTTACTTCGACTTCGACAAGTGGAGCTTCAAGACTGAATCCTATACCGAGCTTAACAAACTTGAGGCGATGCTTCGCGAGAATAGCAACATCACGGTTGAGATCGGAGGGCACACCGACGCTATCGGTACCAAGGCATATAATATGTTCCTGTCGCGCCGCAGGGCTGAGGCAGTGAAGGATTTCCTTACCAAGAAAGGAATTGATGCGCGTCGTGTCAAAGCGGTGGGTTACGGCAAAACACGGCCGCTGGTAAGCAACGATGATGAGCAGGACGGCCGCGAGCTGAACCGCCGCGTAGAGTTCAAAGTGCTGTCTAAATAGCATGCTTGCAGGGAAATTTCTTTTCCAGATTCAAACCACCTAACTTCGGGCTTGTTTTTACGATAGACAAGACGAATGGCAGTACTTCCATATAAAGACGAGACTTCAGGCAAGAAAGAGCAGGTGGCCCGCATGTTTGATAACATCAGCCACCGGTACGACTTTCTAAACCATTTTCTGAGCCTTGGAATCGATAAAGCATGGCGAAAGAAAGCGATCAATCTGCTCCGCTCTTCGTCTCCCAAGCTTCTGCTGGATGTAGCCACCGGGACGGGAGATTTCGCACTTCAGGCGCTGGACCTGAAACCCGACAAGATATTCGGGGTGGACATCTCGGAGGGCATGCTCGAAGTCGGGAAGAAGAAACTTGCAGAGCGCGGATTAACTGATAAGATAGAGCTTTTAAAGGGGGACTCTGAAAATCTGCCTTTCGAGGAAAATAAATTCGATGCGGTGACCGTTGCCTTTGGTGTGCGTAACTTCGAAAACCTGGAGAAAGGACTACGCGAAATTTATCGCGTATTAAAGCCAGGAGGGAAGCTCGTTGTACTTGAGTTCTCCCGACCTCGCGCGTTTCCGATGAAGCAGGCATACAA
Organism: Bacteroidota bacterium; assembly: GCA_023431285.1. GTDB lineage: Bacteria > Bacteroidota > Bacteroidia > Cytophagales > Cyclobacteriaceae > Ohtaekwangia. The sequence continues at coordinate 17,023 of JAEYXN010000053.1, read as the reverse complement.
CTTTTATTTCAAGATGGTCCTTCCAAAAATCGGAGGTGCCATATCGAGTGATAAATCAGCGTACACGTATCTGCCGGAATCGGTCGAAGCTTTTCCCGACGGCGCGGATTTTATTCGTATACTGGAAACTATAGGATTTAAACAATCGCAATGCACGACACTCACTTTCGGAATCAGCTCGATCTACACCGGAGAAAAGTCCTGATCATTGCGCTGCTCCTGCTCTCTGCATTCAGCGCAGAAGCTCAGAAAAGGAGATGGGCAGAGAAGAACAATCCGAATTACGACGAACGGAAACTCACCTATGGTTTTCTCATCGGCCTGCATTCGAGCACCTACCAGCTTAAGTATGCGGATTCTTTCGCGGATCCAAACAAATTTGATTCATTGCATTCTGTAATCCCAAGATGGAAGCAGGGTTTTTCCCTTGGGTTCATTGTGAACTATAAACTGAACGATGTTCTTGATCTTCGACTCACACCCAAAGTCGGGTTCTATGAGCATGAAGTGAATTACCGGTATACGGATAATTCTCCCACTGAAAAGAGACTGGTGGAAACAACAATGGTCGAGTTTCCCCTGTTGCTGAAGTACAAGTCTGAAAGAAGAGGCAATGTGCGGATGTATATGATAGGAGGAGTCAAACCTGCTATTCAGGCTTCCGGTCAGAAAGAACTGGAGAACTCTCAGTCTCTTGAAGTGAAAGGTTCGAATCTTCATCTTGAAGCCGGCTTCGGATTCGACCTGTATTACCCGCTGTTTAAGTTCTCTCCAGAGATACGGTTCTCGCGGGGAATCATGGATATTCTGGAAGACAGGAATAATCCGTTCGGGCAACCACTCAGACGCGTGAATACAAACACCGTCACGATCTACTTCCTCTTCCAATAACCGTAAATTTATGGGGCGTCGCATTGCTTGCATTACAGGGGCTACTTCAGGAATCGGTGAAGCAACGGCAAGGCTGCTGGCAGAAAATGACTTCGATCTGATTATCACAGGTCGACGCCAGGATCGACTCGATGCCCTTAAGAAAGAATTATCCTCCACCAGCCGTGTCCATACATTGACCTTTGATGTGCGCGACAAAGCTTTGGTAAAGGAGCAGTTCGAAAGCCTTCCTGAGGATTGGAAGGACATAGACGTGCTCATCAACAATGCGGGTAACGCTCACGGTCTGGATCCAATTCAAAGAGGGAGTATTGACGACTGGGACGCGATGATTGATATCAACGTGAAGGGATTGCTCTACGTGAGCAACGAAGTCATTCCTGCAATGGTAAGACGGAAGTCGGGCCACATTATCAATATCGGTTCCATTGCTGGTAAGGAAGTATATCCACAGGGCAATGTTTACTGCGCCAGTAAATTCGGTGTTGACGCCATCACCAAAGGGATGCGCTTTGATCTGAATCCTTTCGGTATCAAGGTCACCTCAATCAATCCCGGACTTGTCGAAACAGAATTTTCCATTGTTCGGTTTAAAGGCGACTCGGCCAGGGCGTCCCTTGTTTACCAGGGGATCGATCCTCTAAAGGGAGAGGACATCGCGGATATCATCCTTTATACGCTGAGAGCTCCGTCTCATGTAGTGCTCGCTGATATTACGGTATTTCCTACGGCACAGGCCAGCGCCACGGTTGTCAACAGGAAAAGCTGATCAAAGAAATTTCAGTAAAGTCTTTTCGTCGATGGAATGCTCTCCATCAAACTTCACGATCGAAGGTGTGATTCCAAGGTTGGCTGAGATAACTTTCATCTCAGCGAATCGCTCATCATTAATGAACGGATCCTTGTCACCGAAAACAACAATGGTCTCTTTGTCTTTCAGAATTCCACGACCCTTATCGAAATTCACATCAGGGGGAAAGATTCCTGCCCAGAGAATTAATCGTTGAAAATCCACCTCACCATCAATCGCCCACCGTGTGGCAGTCGCTGCACCCTGGCTGAATCCACAAATTGTGACAGGAATGTCCTTTGGAAGATTGAGAGACCTGTAAATGGTGTTCAGGAATCGGAGGTAGTTGTCGATATCTCTGAGACGGTCTTCGCGGGTCATCCAGCTTGCGCCAACACGAGTGTTACCCGTGCGCATTCGTGACGTGGTGTCTTCAAGGTAGAATCGGGAAAGTGCTTCCGGGACGATGATGTATGCGTTACGTTCTGCGAGACCGCTGAATTTCTTCACGAACGAAGAGGCCAGTTGCCCATACCCGTGAAACGCAAACCAGATTTGGCTGGCGGTTGCGAGGTTGCCACTTGTGAAGAATCGGCCCTCGAATGAAAACGTGACGGAATGCTCCATAGGCCTAAAATAAAAAAACCTTCATGAAGAAGGCTTTTTTTATGATGCTTTAATGCGATCTATCTCTTGAAGCCAAGGGCGCTTCCACCGCAGTAGCTTGAAGAACCGTCGAAGGAATATTGGATGTAGTAGATTCCGGTAGTCGGACATGGATAGGCAATCGCTGCAATGAACTGACCATTGATCTTGCTAGTGGCCACTTTGTTCCTGTTCGAATCAAAAAGACTTACAACGATCCCGTCTGTTGGCTGTGACGGCGCACAGATGTTGATCATATATTGTGTTCCTTTTGTAAATACGTAAGAGTATTCAACATATTCTTTGGCAGCTGCCGGTTTTTCGATCTTATAGCTCTTAAGGAAGTTGAATCCAGAAGCAAGCTTAGGGATACATTGATTGCTCAACGCTTCCGAGTTACACTGTCCGATAACATCCAGGGTGCTAAGAATAAAAACGGATAGGACGATAAATATTAATTTTTTCATAAGGCTCCTGTATTTGTAACTTTAGCTTATAATCTTGTTTCTGATATTCGACGTAATAGACTTGATGCTAGAGAGGTCGTTGTCAGTAATTTCTATTGTACTGGTACTATTGTCTTTAATCATCATCACCCCATCAACAACTTCGAAGGTTGGCTCCTTATAAGTGTAGGTGATCTTTACCTTGTCATAAGCTCTCTTGAGCTCCTCAAGATCCGTAAGCAACGCGGCCATATTCTGATCTGATGTCTTATAGAAGTTCAGAAGCTGTACAAGATTGTCGAGGATAACTTTCTGCGAACCGATAGTTTCCTTAAGCTCCGCATTCTCAGGAGAGCCGGCTGCGACCTCAGAAGTGATGTGAAGCGCTTCAAGCCATCCACCGGTAAGCAGAAGGACACTAAGGTTAGAACGGTTCTGGCTTTGCAGAAAGTGATTAATGTCGTTGAAGTTCTGAGTGGTAATCAGCAGAAGGGAATCCAGGTTCTTGCTGTTGGTGGCGAGTCTACCGATCGTTTCGATATCGAAGAATCTTCCGATGTTCAGTCCGTCCGCCATTTCCTTGATCGCACTCATATACTTGACACCGTCTTGATTCTGTTCGTATATGTTGGTGTAACCAAGGTCAGTGCCATAAATCCCGAGATTCAGCGCACGCTTATAGTTGGAGTTGTATTTCGTAGTGTAGTCCGGAGAATTCAGCAAGGAAGAATTATACTTCTTGCCGGATTGCTTCAGAAGTACGGAAATCTCCAGGGGCTGAGGAATTGACTCCAGGATTGAAGCAATAGCATCATCCGAGATCGCCGGGCCAGAAAGTGTATCACTGGCAAGGCTGTCCAGCAAGGCATCCTCTTGCGTCTTTGAAGTAGATCCGCAGGCAGTCATGATAGCCAAAATGAGTCCCGCTATTATTATTCTCATAGACTTAAATTTATAAGTTCACAAAGTTAAAAATTCGTCATTCCCCGGCAAAAAGTTACCTATATGCTTTAATTCTTCCCGGCTTTGTCGCCTTCCTTCTTAGCAGGTTTCGCCGAGGGTCTGTCAAAGAGATCGACAAACTTTCTCAGTAACTCATAGTACAACGTCACATACAGCACAACACTCATCAGCCAGATGATAATCAGATTGAAAGTAAACGTTGGGATCACTGCTCCGAAGAAAGTCTTCTCAGGGGCAAAGAAATGCGCCCTGTAATCCAATGGTCCCTTTGGCCTGGGGGATACGAAGATCGGGTTGATCTGCTGAATAAGTTCTCCCTCGAACTCCAGGATCCGTTCCTTCTCGTCGATGTTTCTCACAAGGTCAGCAAGGCTTTCGTTGAAGTACCTGTTCTTTGCCTCGTTGATACTGTAGTTCTTCCCTTTCTGGTTTTCAAGCTGGAACATGAGTTTCTCCTTCTGTGCCACAGCTCTGTTGTATGCCTCCTGATAGAACTTCCTGAAATATCCAATGAAGGCTTCCAGCTTCTCGTTGAACTGTGGAGTGATCATCTCCGGTGTCCAGTTCACGGCCAGATCTTTCTCAAGTCCTTTCTGAAACCGGCTATCAAGAAGTACATTCCTGATGATGTTTAGATCTTTCTGCACGAGCGATTTCACAGAGTCGTTCTTGCTTTCGCGGTTTTCGAACACAAACCTGCGTTTCTTGTCAAGCTCGTTGGCAAGGAATGAAGACTGAAAGTCGAACTGAGATTCCGCCTTCTCCAAATCAAAGAATTCTCTCTGATATGAATTCTCTTTAAACTGATGTACCGCCAGTGCTTCATAAGCCCATCTGGAAGCCATCATATCCGCCACGACGGGTACCTTGCCTTTGGTACTGATCACATTGTTCAGCTTATCGAAACTGAAAAGCAATCCACTAAGAATCATTTGAGGAATGAGAAGAAGCGGAATCATCACATATACTGTGACCGCCGAATTAAACGCGGATGAAATGTTCAAACCAAGAATGTTGGCGAAGCATGACACGGTGAACAACACGAGCCAGAAGGGGAACAACATCCTCCATTCGATCTCCAGCAACAGATTACCCACCAATACGAATAGCATTGTCTGAATAGCAGAAAGAATGAAAAGAATTGAAATCTTGGACAGGAGATAACTATTCCAGCTCAAATTAAGGAACGATTCACGGCGAAGAATCTTTCTGTCGCGAATAATCTCCTCAGCGCTCACAGTCAGCCCCATGAATAAGGCCACGATGATACTCATGAGCAGGAACGCAGGGAAGTTGTCGTTAAACCTGAAAAGGTATTCCTGTCCTCCCGGGGCGCTCTTGTATTTGATGATGAATGCAAGGATCACTGCAAGAAGGGGTGCTTCAAGCAGGTTGATCAGCAGATACTGTTTATTGCTAAGCTTCGCCAGCGTATCACGGGTGGCAAAGATGATTGTTTGCTTTAATCTGTTCGGCAGATGCAGACTGTGAGGAGGTTCCTCCCTGACATCTTCTACACGATTGAGTCTGAACCTTTCCTTATACAAATCGAACCACTGCGGAGGAGTGATCTTGCGTTTGGTAGTGGGTTGTCCATACTCGTCGACGACCTTTGCTTCAATGATATTAAAGATCTGTTCCGGATTGACGTTACCGCAGCTCTCGCATTGTCCGCGGTTGCTGTCTACCTGGTGAGTGGATTTCTTGAAGTAGGTGACGGCTTCAACTGGAGGGCCGTAGTAAGCTGGATATCCTCCTGTGTCCATGATGATCATCTTGTCGAACATCTTGTAAATGTCCGACGAAGGTTGATGGATCACCACGAAGATGAGCTTCCCTTTGAGAGAAAGCTCCTTAAGCAAGTCGATTACGTTTTCCGAGTCCCGGGAAGAAAGCCCTGAAGTAGGTTCATCAAGGAACAGCACCGCTGGTTCCCGGATAAGTTCAAGCGCGATGTTAAGACGTTTCCGTTGTCCGCCGCTAATGGTTTTCTCCAGAACATTTCCTACCCGAAGGTCTTTTCTTTGGTCGAGACCTAGATTCTGCAGCACGGCCATTACGCGTTCGTGCAGTTGCTCCTCCGTAAAATCCGCGAAGCAGAGTTTCGCGTTATAGTAGAGGTTTTCATATACGGTGAGCTCTTCAATGAGCAGGTCGTCCTGTGAAACATATCCGATCACCCCATGTATCCGATCTTTCTCTGTGTGGATATCAAAACCGTTGATGAGGATCTGGCCGATAGAAGGTTTGACCAATCCGGCGAGCACGTTGAGCAAAGTAGTCTTTCCTGCTCCGCTGGCTCCCATGATCCCGATGAGTTTGCCGGGACCTTCCGAGATAACAACGTTACGCAAGCCAATTGCACCGTTGGCGAACTTGAGTTGTTCAATATTCGCATTGAACGAAAGCTTGGTGAGATGAAGTTCTTCGTTGAAGTTGGCAACGAGGTCACTGTAGTACAAGGCGTCACCAGCCTGAGTCTTGATTGTACTTCCGTGAGAGAACAGATACGCGCGGTTGGGTTGCATAGTGAACCCGTTCAACACGTTCAGTTCTTCCCCTAGATACTTGGTGTAGTACATGTCCACGCTGCGTACGCGCATGAATATGAGCGTTCCGCCAATGTGACCATGAACGTGCTTGTATTGCATACCCTCCCCGGCGTTGTGACGCGAGTCCAGCAGTAGGATGTCCGGGTAGTCGAGAGCTCCCGCGTCTTCTGAAATGACGAAGCGTTCGATCAGCTCGTATTCGTATTGAACAATGTTAAATACCGTAGAGACTGTATTGATGATCTCCATACGCTGGGGCGTGAAGTTCTTGTCGGTGCTTACCAGTTCAAGGAGCTTGATGAGCACGACAACCTTCTGCTTCTGCGTAAGTGTCTTGTTGATTTTCTTACAGATCCCCAGTGTCTTGACGGAGTCTTTTACTGAGGTGAGTTTCTTTTTACCGCCATCCTCGTCCTCATCTGTTTTGCCGTAACCGGAAAACTGATCATAGAGCTCGAGATATTCGTTGATAGAATCGCGGTCGAGTTCGGTTTGGAAAAAATTGATTACATACTGGCGCTCACCCTTGGTCACGCCACCATCCTGCTTGGTGATGATGGCAAAAAGTTGGGTTAGGGCTTTGAGTATTTCCTCACTCATAGTCTCGTATGCATTTTGTAAGTCTAAAAAATTATCGGTTACCCGTCACCATTGAGACGCGGCGTCGCGCCGTCAATATGCCCAGTAACCGATCACGCCATTACAGCTACGCTCTAGTAAGTTCTGAATTCGAACGGGATCTCTACCAATTCCGAGAATTCCTGTCCGGCTTCTTCCATGTCTTCATCGTCTTCGTGGAAGTACCACACGATCTTCATCCCTTTGATATCTTCCAATGCAGAGAGGACGTCGAGAATAAGCTTAGAGGACGCTGTATTGAAGTATTCAAGTTTAAAAACGAATTCAGTGGAAGGGTTTGCACCTTCGCCATAGTTGTTGATCCACTCCAGGACAGGGCGATAGAATTCCGCCGAGTCTTCAGGTAGAGAACGCCCAGAGATCTCGAATATACCATTCTTCTTATCAAGAATTATTTTCGGTGTATCTTCAGTTCCTTCCAGGTTTAAAATTTCCATGGTTTTATCTTTTTGAGTTCTAAAAATTAACAGTTAATTATTCGAGTTCGCGAGCCACGTTCACCTTAAGACAAAAGAAGGCATACTCAGCATTCAGTTCCGGGAAGGAGTATTCAATTTTTTCTCCCGACTTGCGGGCCATATCAACGAAACCCAGACCAGCACCACCTTTCTCTGATATCGTTGTGTTCTTGATAATCTCCTTATACAACTCTTTCAACCCTTCCTTGTCAAGGTTATTGATATGTTCAAGCGCGGTTTTAAGCTTGTCAATGTTTCCCTTTCGGATAGGGTTCCCCGACATAATGCTATATCGGTTCTTTTCTTTTCCGATAAGGAAGATCGCGGCATGACTTCGTATCTGACCGTCGACCAGCTCATCGCTGTGCTTTACGATGTTCTGCAGGGCTTCCACCATGACGTTGAACACCTTTCGCTTTATGCTTGATTCCTCTCCCGAAGAGTCGAGGTTGCGCTCTGCCATCGCCAGAATCGATTTAGTGCTCTCCTGGGTAAAATCACCTTGATAGACCAGAATCAGGTTCTGGGACATCATGGTGTGGTGCAGGTCATAAATAAAATTCATGCTCAGAAAAAATTAAATTATTCGATGTGGTTCACTAAGTTATAATTTTTATTCAGATTTTATTTACCGCCTTCTTCAGACGGGAATCTGCTTCTAGTTAGAATTTAATCCCGATTAACAACACGTCGTCGGTCTGTTTTGTTTCCCCTCTCCAGTTCTCCCACTCGTGATCGAAAGTCTTCAGCGCTTCACTCATAGGCTGCTTATGCACTCTCTCGATGATCTCCCTCGTCTTCTTAGGACCGAACTTCCGTCCATCAGGCCCGCCAAACTGGTCAGGGAATCCATCAGAGCTGAAGTATATCGAGTCGCCCTTAGACAGGACTATCTTCGTGTTTGTAAAGTTAGTTTGGTTCTTAAAAATACCGCCGCCAATCGGGAATTTATTTCCTTTAACCTCTTCCATTGCGCCACCCTTCATGATGTACAATGGCCTGTGGGCCCCGGCGTATTCCACCTCGCGTGTGTTCATGTTGATCTTACACAGTGCGATGTCCATACCATCCTTCGTCGTCGCGTCTTCGTCTTGGCGAAGTGTAGTTGTTACACCCTCATCAAGCAAGTCAAGGATTACCCCTGGCTCTGTAATCTTCCGGCTTCGCACAATGTCGTTTAGCAGGAAGTAACCTATGAGCGATAACAACGCTCCCGGAACGCCGTGTCCTGTACAGTCAACGGCAGCGATGAAGATCTCATCCTTCAACTGAATGAACCATGGGAAGTCTCCGGAGACCACATCCCGCGGCTTGTATAGGATGAACGAATCCGGCAGTGCCTTGCTGATTACCCTGCTGTTAGGGAGAATAGCAGTCTGGATCCGTTTCGCATAGTTTATACTTTCCGTGATCTTCTTGTTCTTATTCTGGATCTCAAGCTCAATCATTTTCCGCTCGGTGATATCGTGAGACACCACAAGGACTGACTCAAGCTTATTGTGTTCGTCGAATTCAGGGATGGCGTTCACCTGCATTACACGCGTACCCATCTCTGAAGGGAAATCCATTTCAGTGGAGATCGTCTTGTTGGATTCGTTGACCTGCTCAACAATCCGTAACCACCCGTCAAGAATAGAATGATCCAGCTCAGCTTCGTCCACTTTCCTGTTCAGGAAGTCCGTCGGCTTCTTACCCGTGTATTCTTCGATGACAGGGTTGATATAGGAGATCGCCTCGCCTTCAAGACGCGTAATAAGGTCAGGTGAGTTTTCAGAAAGGGCCTGCATCTTACTTCGCATCCGCTGTTCCTGTTCTGCACGACGTCTTTCAGTAATATCCCGTGAGTTGAGGATGAATCCATGGATGGCCGGATTAGACATACAGTTCGTTCCGGTCGACTCCAGCCAGATGAAACTTCCATCCTTCGCGCGGTACTCGTACTGCACCGTTACCTTCTCGTCCGGGTTGGCCGTCATCCGCGCAAAGAGCTCTTTGAAGATTGGATGATGCTCCGCCTGAACCTTGTCGATATCGCTCTTGCCGATCATTTCTTTCTGACCGTATCCAAGAATGGTTTCTACTGAAGGAGAGATATAACGAATGGTCTCGTCTTCTTCATAGATAGTGATCACCTCGGAGGCGTTTTCAAGAAGAAGCTGCATCCGTTTCTGCGTGCGATTCACCTCCTCAATCTGCTCTTCAAGCATCGTGTTTGAACGCTTGAGTTCCTCCTGCGTTGCCTGCATCTCCTCAGCATTCTGACGAAGAACTTCCTGCTTCTCTTTCAACTAGTTACTCATCGCCTGGGACTCAGCCAGGAGACGGCGGGTTCTTTCATTTACCTTGATGTTGAATATGGTACGCGCCAGGATAAGTGAAAGCTCTTTTACGAAGTTTACCTGCGCCTCGTCAAACTTCTTGAAGCTTGCGAACTCAAGAACACCATAAACCTCTTCGTTGGTGATCAACGGCACAATAAGTATGCACGAAGGTTTCTGGTCACCCAATATCCCTGAAGTGAGCGTTACATACTCTGAGGGGATTTCAGTTCTAAGGATCGTATCCTTTTCAATCGCTGCCTGACCGACAAGGCCTTCAGCGAATTTGAACTTTGCTTTGAGATATTTCTTCCTGTTATAAGCGAAGCTGGCACGCATCTCAATAAGGTGCGGAGTCACTTCGTCGTTAACCACATAAAATGCTCCCTGTATCGCACCAATCTTTCCAAGGATAAACTTGATAACGTCGTCACCGAGCTCGTCGATGGCGTCATGCATCCTGAGGATCTCACTGATCTCAGCAACCCCTCTTACAATCCAGTTCCGTTCAGTGTCACGGCGCTCGTTTTCAATAAGGTTATTCCGCATCGTGATCAGCGACATACCAAGGATGTCGTCATCACTGGCAGGCTTAAACTCTGTGTCGTATTTCCCTTCACCAATGCGTTTCGCAAATTCGGCGTTGCCACGAAGGGTCTGCACCAGGTGATCTACCTTGGCGCCCATCTGACCGAATTCATCATTACCACGCTTCTCTGCAGCTTCCGGCAAAACACCTTGCGCGACAAGGTTCAGCGTGGTGCGCATCGCGAACAATGGACGAGTCAGCGATCTTGAGAAGATCATTGCCAGAAGAACGGCGAGTCCGCCTACACAAAGGGATGCGTAGAAAAATGCGTCGACAATCTTTCCGTCGTTACCATTTACTTCGGCAAGGTTCATCTTCGCCACAAGGGCCATGTCTCCTGTATTGATCCTTCGGGAAACAAGAAGGACCTCATTCCCATCATAGTCTTTTGTATGCGTTGTCGTGTTCTTAGCGTCGAATGTCGGGGCAATCGCCGCAATGAACGGATGCGTCTCCTCAAGTGAACGCATAGACGTCGTTGTCGTATCTGAGCGCAGAGGACTTGCAAGGACAGCCTTCTTTGCCAGTTGATCTCTTTGGATCATTATGACCTCTCCGGTCGTTCCAAGGCCGTAATACTTAGTGAGCACCTTATACGCAGAGGATAAGTTAAGCTTTATGAGAATCAGAACTTCGTTGCCCGAAGCATCTTTGGTGGTGCCTGCTGCAAAGGAGTAATACCCGAGTTCGCGTGACCGGCTAACCTTTGTAAAGTGAACGCCATTTCTCGCAGCAGCGATGGTGGACTGATCAGCATAACGATACGTACCTTTGATTTTTGAGTCTGTGGACGCGATTACGCTTCCATTATTGGAGGTAAGAATAATATCATCGACTCTCAGGACAGCTTTTTGCTCATGAAGAAAATCATTAAGAGATTTTCCTTCCTGTTCTGGTTCTTCTGATTCGACAGAGTCGCTAGGTTCGCTGTCATCAGATGGCATATCAAAAGCGACCGCAAAGACATCGCCACCGGAAGAAGGCGCGGATCCTGCATTGCTTGTGATCTCTGGTGCGTTCTTCAGAATCTGAACTGCTGTTGCCGCTTTGTCGAAATAATTGCTGAAGTATTGCGCATAATTATCAGCGATGGCTGTTAGCGTAGTGACGTTTTTCTCCTGCGTTGCCTTTCGGTGATAGTCATAACTAAAGAAGCTGATGGAAGCAACAGCTACCAGCGTGATCCCCAGGATGAGGATCGTAATCTTCGTACTGACGTTGATGTTCTTAATCATACCCCTTCTTAGTTATGCATTCCCGTTATCTTTTCGGACATCAGCTGAGCCGACTCTTCCACGAACTTTCTCTGATCTTCTGTAAGCCTCTTAAACGATGCAATCTCAATCACACCCGTCACGCATTCCTCGTTTTTCACAGGAACGACCAGGAGGAACTTCGGCGAAGCAGTGCCAAGGCCTGAAATAATTGTGATGTATCCGTCAGGCACATCGTCAATGAACAAAGTTTGTCCACTGACTGCTACCTGACCGATGATCCCTTCTCCATACTCGAAAGACACGACAGAGCTTTCCCCGCGGTTGAGTGCATACCCTGCAGAAAGCTCAACCATTCTTTTTCCATCCGATTCTTTTGTGAGATACAATGCCCCCTGACCTGCTTCAACTTGTTTGCAGAGGCTCTGCAGGGCGTTAGTGACACCTTCACGACTATTTGAAGTTTCCAACGCGGCTCTTACGTTATCAAGAGTAATTGTTGTTCTTCCAGCCTGTTCAGCTTCTTCTCTCTTGAGCTCAGCCTTGTCTATGATCTTGTCCCTGAAGACCAGGATCTCCTGTTTGTAGCGCAGTGCCCATACCAGTGAGAGCAAGCCGATCAGGAACGTGCTGCCGATAACTATATAGACTGGTAGAAACTGTGGCTGATATCCTGCAGAAAGTCGAAGCGCCATCGGCAGGGAATATATGTAGTACAGAGAAGCGCCAATCCCCAGGATGAACAGGACCGTAAGGATCAGGTTCAAATGATAGCGGTCTTGATAAGTTTGTGTCATCGGTATTTCTTATCTAGTTCTTTCAAAAAATCTACGATCTGGTCGATCTTTAACGTGTGATCGATATTTGTTACAGCTAGTGCTGCCTTTGGCATCGTGTCGATCATACACTCAGAAGGCTCCTGCACTATTGTCACTCCCCCTCTTTCTTTTATGTGCTTCATTCCAAGAGCTCCATCGCGGTTAGCGCCTGAAAGAAGGATACCTACCAGCTTGTCTTTGTACACATAAGCGCACGTTCCAAGCGTAATGTCAATCGCAGGTCGTGAGTTGTTCACCATTTCCTCCGTAGAGAGCGCGAAATGATTTCCGAGCTCTACTGACATGTGATAGTTCGCGGGAGCCAGGTAAACCGATCCCTTCTTGATCGGCTCTTTGTCGTGCGGCTCCGTCACCTGCACTACACTCTTTATCGAAAGAGCTTCCACGAATCCGTTTCTCACGTGCTTCAGCCTGTGAAGGCACATGATGATCGGAAGTGGAAAACCTTTCGGCAACTGAGACAGTATCTTCACCACTCCCTGAAAGCTGCCTGCGGAGCCACCGATAACAACGGCTTTATAGCTGTTATTTAGGTTGTATTTACTCATTGCGTCTGGCAGCTACCTCAGTCTTTTATTTTCTTGTAAATCTTCTCCTCGTTGTTAACCACGATAAAGCGGTTAGCATAATCACACCAGATCAGCGATTCTTTCGATCCGATGGCGAGGTATCCATATTTAAATAAGCTCTCGTGAAACTTCTTCAGCACCTCGTTCTGCAACGTCTGATTAAAATAGATCATCACGTTGCGACAGAGAATCAGATCAAACTTGTTGAATATATCTCCGAGTACGAGGTCGTGCCGGCGGAACGAAACATTAGTGAATAATTCCTTATGGAATATTGCGTTCCCGTTTTCCTCCCGGTAATAGTCTTTGAAAGTCGCTGTCCCCTGGAAGCGGATATAGTTCTTTTCGTTCAGCTCCATGTTCTTCGCAGGGTACGTAGCCTGCTTGGCCCTTTCCAGGATGTTGACATCAAGATCAGTAGCAATCAACGTCACATCCTGAAGGATACCCATCTCCTTTAGCATTATACACATGGAGACGACTTCTTCACCGGAAGAACATCCGGCATGCCAGATCTTGAACTGCTTATGGTTAAGCATGATGGCGGGAAGGATCTCTTCACGCATCACTCTCCAGAAGCTCGGGTCGCGAAACATTTCAGTCACGTTCACCGTGAGCTCATCAAGAAACTCATTCACGAAAGGTGGACTGTCAGTTAGCTTCTTGAGCAAGCCGTCCACAGAGAGCTTTTTGAGTTCCATGATCCTGAGAACCCGCCTCTTGAATGAAGACATAGCATAATTCCGGAAGTCGTAATTATACTTCTGATAAATCAGTTCAGAAATCTTCTTAAGATCAGCAATATCAATATCGAGCATAAAGAACTCAAAATTAAGTTGTTCATAGAACCCTCCGGTGTATTCGTCCGCCAAAACTTACACGCGTCCAAATACCACCACAAAGGCCGATGATTTACTTTAGTCTAAAAACCTTCAATTATCAGTTTGAAAAAGAAAATCCAGTTCAAAAAAGTCGCCCTGGTTCTCAACCAGGATTTAAAAAACTCATTGCTTCTTTCGGCGAAGCTCCTCCTCCGTGATCCGGATAGCCTCGATATTTACCTTCAACGTATCCACCAGACCCGAAGCGAGTTCCCATTCCCCTGCTTTCTTTCGGGCTTCCTCCAGCTCTTGTTCCAGCGAAGAAAGCTTCTTTGTCAAGTCAGCTTCCTTATCGGCAAATCGTTTCTCCGCCTCTGCATCTTCTTCCAGCCTGGCCTCAAGTTCTGCTATTCGTTCAATATAGTTCTTTTCTTTGCGAACAACCTCCTCCTGAGTCGCCTGTAGCTCCTCCATGTTCTGACGCATTTCTTCTTCCTGCGCTTTCATCTGCTGCGTCTGCAACTGGAACTGCTCAATGAGACTCTTGTTCTTCTGCGCGGCACGGACACTCGCAAGAGTTGAGGCGATCGATTCACCGAGCTTCTCTACAAAAGCAATCTCATGCGGCTGAAACTCATTGAATGATGCCAGCTCAACCAATCCATAAACATCCTGATCTACCTTCAAAGGCACAACCAGAACACTCTTCGGGTTCGCTCCACCCAGCCCGGAAGTAATCCGGATATACTCCTCAGGTAAAGACGTGAGGTAAGTAGTTTCCTTCTCAAGAAATGTCTGTCCTAAAATCCCCTGACCCGGTTTGATACGTTGTTGCTCATGCTTCTTGGTATCGAAGGCAAACAAAGACACCAGCTCCAGGACTTTACTCGACTCATCTTCATCATTCAGAATATACAGCCCGCCCTGGTTTGCCTTAGTATATTGTACAAGTCCACTAATGACCTTGTCACCGAGTACATGAATGTTGTCATTCGAAGAGCGTAGAATCTCAACGAATCGTGCTATACCCTCATTCGACCATTTCCGCTTCTCTTCTTCCTCATTCAGCTCACGCAGTTTGGCCTGCATTTCAATCAGTGAGTCAGCAAGAGGATTTGTGCCAGGTGTATACGAATGATCAAAAGTCTCTTTATAGTCTACAGAAAGATTACCTTTCCCGATCGCACTTACAAAATCAGAGGCATCCTTTAATTGCTCCATCGTGTTGCCGATGTTGCGTCCCAAATCTCCGATCTCATTCGAGGGAAGAGATGCATCTTTACTATTCAAAAGACCATTCTTTCTGAGCTTATCAAGAGGTGTGAGCACAAACTGGAAGAAAAGGAAGTATAGACCGCCCGCAATCCCAATGTTGAGAACCACCAAAATAGCCCTCATTGTGTTCAAAGCACGCTTTTGAGCGCTGACCTCTTCATCGAGGTCGGCCATCAGGCGATTAAACCATTTCTCTATAGAGATAGACAGGCCCTGATACCGTACTCTGGCTCCGTTGGAGACTTTGTTATTAACAAGGACTGCCCGTACAGGTGTACTATTAAGAGTGTCATTCAGAACAGGAGGGGAGAGGTTCGGAGTCTCAGTATTCTCCGCAAGAAGAATGCTTTCGATGGATTCCCGGAAATCCTTCCAGTCGTCATTCATTGCCTGAAATGTCATCCTGGGAAGCCTTGTGAGGGGTTGCACAAACTCCTCACGTTGTTCAACGCGCCCTCCGCGGGAAAGCGTGCCCAGACGATGTTCCTGCTCATTGAGCTGCGCAGTGATCTCGGAAGCAAGCCGGGAGTTTCCGTTTAGATAATCCTGCATCTGCAATGCAATTCGCTGATTCGCCAGTTGCACGATGCCTGTGAACTCTCTTTTCAGCTCTGCTTCCTCCAGTTTCTCGATTTTCGAGCCGAGGATGAAATACTGTCCAACAAAAATTATCGCCGTCAAAAGGACGACATAAGCGCCCAGATGCCTTAAATTTTTGTCGCGCAGGAATTTCATGATGACCAAATAAGCTAAAAAAGGCTAAAGCAGGAAACCGTGTGCGGGAAAACGCGCCGATCCGAAGACAAGACTATGTACCATTTTCAAGCTGATTTACCGAAGGCATTTGGATTCCCGCCATTGACGCCGACGAATCGAACCTTTTACGCAGTATCAGATAACCAGAGAAGCCGGAGGAGGCACGGTGAGAGGTGAGGCTTTACCGCTTTCTGCGATGACTCGCCTCATGCAGAGAGAAATTTTCACTCTCCTTGTCAGAGTAAGAAAAAATGTGATGTCGAACCCAATTCTCACTCCCGAAGTTTCTCCAAAAAGCGTTGATCGCGTTTTAATACATGATAGATTTGTCTCATGAGAAACATCCTTGTCCTTGGAGCAGGAAGGTCTTCAGCCTCTTTGATTCGTTACTTAATAGAGCATGCGAACAGCGAACAATGGCTGGTTTCAGTGGGCGATTTGTCTGAGGCGGCAGTCACAGAACGCATTGGCGGGTCACCTTTCGGACGTTTCGTTCACTTTGATATAGCCAATGACGAAAAGAGCCGCCACACCATATCCACTGCCGATATCGTGATTTCACTCCTTCCGGCTCATTTTCACCCCATAGTTGCTTCACATTGCCTCGCAGAAGGGAAACACCTTCTCACGGCAAGCTATGTCTCTCCGGAAATGAGCGCTTTCGACGAACAAGCCCGCGAAAAGAAACTGCTCTTTCTGAATGAGTGTGGTCTGGATCCCGGGATTGACCACATGACTGCAATGCAGCTCATTGACAGGATCGCCGCAAAAGGAGGACACATCACTTCATTTGAGTCGTTCACCGGTGGACTCATCGCACCTGATGCCGATCCTGAGAATCCCTGGCGATACAAATTCACCTGGAATCCCAGGAACGTTGTGATGGCAGGACAGAGTACCGCTAAGTTCATGCAAAATGGACAGATCAAATACATTCCGTATCAACAACTGTTCACACGCACTACAAAGGTGGAAGTGCCTGGATATGGAGTGTTCGAAGGCTATGCTAACCGCGATTCGCTGAAGTACATAGATACATACGGCCTGTCTAACATCAACACCATGCTTCGGGGAACCCTTCGGAATGAGGGATACTGTTCCGCGTGGAATGTTCTCGTGCAACTCGGATGCTGTGACGACTCCTACCGGATTGAACACTCTGAAGACCTTACCCACGACGCGTTCATCAATAGCTTTCTCAATGACGCCCCTGGTAAAAACACTGCTGAAAAGGTAGCCGCGGTTACAGGGATTGATA
>JAEYXN010000018.1 GCA_023431285.1 Bacteroidota bacterium | reverse complement strand
ATATTAAACCTGTCGGTTCCGCGAATCAGTCCGTGGGCGGTTTTTGCGTTACCAGTATCGAGGAGCCCGCCGGTGATGATAATCGCATTGGTTTTGACCATACACAAAAAAGAAAGGCGGGAAATTCGATGATAAAAAGCAGTTTTCAAACTAAATCCCAAAGGTTCCACGTACGGAATTTGTCGATTCCTGCGCCACTATTATCCGGAGCAAATTTTGATTAACTTCCGCTAAGAACAAACGATAAGAAGATTCATCGGCGGCCTATGAAAACTGTCCTGATCATTACAGCTTTGCTTGTGTACACCTCCGCAACCGCCCAGGAGATCGTGGGAAAATGGCAGCTGGTGAAGGAAAGCACCTGCGCGGAGGGCGATTTGGAACCTTCATCAGACGAGGAAGAAGAGATCGTAGGCCGGATGAAAAGCATGTCTGGTCCGGCACCCCAGACGATTGAGTTCAAAGAAAACAATTCGGTCGTTGAGAGCACAAGGATCGTCAATCGGAGAAGATCCCATTCACCGGCGTCGATGATGTATAAGTTCACCGGTAATTCACTTCATTTTCTTGACAGGAAGTCGCGGACGATTATCGACACCTATTCCGTCGAACAGCTTTCTGCTGATTCGCTGATCATTTCGAATTCCCGGCGAGCCTGCGAAACGCGTATTTTCATTAAAATTAAGTAGTCCCACAAGGAATGAATTAACGCTGGTTGTGGTTTGTTCAGTACCTTTGCCTATGGTGGAAACTGCAACCAAACGTGATATCCGTACCCTGAAGCTTGAACAGCTGAAAGAGTTCTTCGTGGAGCATGGCGAAAAGCCGTTCCGCGCGCAGCAGGTGTATGACTGGTTATGGAACAAGGCCGTAAAGGACTTTGAACACATGACAAACCTTTCCGTGGGATTGCGGGAGATGCTTAAGCAGCACTTCACCCTTCGCCATATCAAGGTCGACCACATGCAGCGAAGCTCGGACGGCACCATCAAGAACGCTGTAACGCTTCACGACGGGATGATCGTCGAGTCTGTACTAATTCCTGCAGAGAAGCGTATTACTGCCTGTGTGTCTTCCCAGGTAGGCTGTAGTCTGGCCTGCAAGTTCTGCGCGACGGCGCGTCTGAAGCGGCAGCGTAACCTCAGTCCTGATGAGATCTATGATCAGGTTGTCGCCATTAAGGAGCAGGCCGACTCGTTCTTCGGCAGGCCGCTCACCAACATTGTGTTTATGGGAATGGGTGAGCCGCTGCTCAATTACGCCAACGTCATCACCGCTATAGAAAAGATTACTTCTCAGAAAGGTCTCAACATGGCTTCAAAGAGAATTACAGTCTCTACAGTGGGGGTCGCAAAGATGATTATCAAGATGGCCGACGACAATGTGAAATTTAATCTCGCTGTATCCCTTCACTCCGCATTGAATCAGAAACGTTCGTCGATCATGCCGATCAATGATACGAACTCACTGGAAGAGCTTGGCGATGCACTTCGGTATTGGTATCAGAAAACGAAGAAGAAAGTCACTTACGAATACGTTGTCTGGAAGGGTATCAATGATGGCGAGGAAGATGCAAGAGCGCTTCTGAAGTTTTGTAAGATCATTCCTTGTAAGGTGAATCTTATTGAATATAATCCTATCGATGATGGAGAGTTCCGGCAGGCATCAGAGGAAGCGATAGACCTGTACATGCATTTGCTTGAAAGTCACGGCATCACTACACGCGTTCGCAGAAGTCGGGGGAAAGATATCGATGCGGCGTGTGGCCAGCTCGCCAATAAGTCCTGATCATTTTTTGCTGGCGTTGAACAGTTTTTCTTTCTCGTCTTTGGTAAGACTTTCGTAACCCCCTGCATTTATTTTATCGAGAATGGCATCGATCTCAGCCTGGGAGACCGTGCTGGTAGTGGTACGACGCCTTTCATCTTTTGCCTGGTTACGGTAAGAAACCTTCACCCGGCGGCGTTCCTGGAAAAGACTTTTAACCCAGTCGATGGTCATTGTAATCCAGCTTCCCCAATCAGATCCGGCCTGTAATTGTCTGATGTATACGAATCCTATGAACGCTCCTCCAAGGTGAGCGAAGTTTCCACCCGCATTTTCAACAGCGGAGAAGAGCAATGAAATAACGATGTAAAATGCGGCGATGTATTTCACTTTGACTGGCCCTAGCAGGAGAAGGTAGAACGAGTAGTCGGGAATAAGCACGGCTACGGCGGTCATCACCGCGAAAACGGCTGCGGACGCACCCACCAATGTTGCCCTGGTTTCCATGAACACCGGGATAGTGTTATAAAGAAGTAGATAAAGAATGCCTCCGGCGAGTACACCCAGTACGTAAACAGCGATCAGCTTATCGGACCCGAGGTATTCTACAAACACTCTTCCGAACCAGTACAGGCCGAGCATGTTGAACAGGATATGGAAGATATCTATGTGGCCGGGGTTAAAATTGAAATGATGGGCAAAGCCGTAGGTAATGAGTGTCCATGGGCGTTTGACCAGTTCAGTAAGGTCGCTGGGAAGTGTGAACTGCTTGTACACCTCTGTGAAGATTGCCGGGGTCGAAGAGAATTTCGCGACTACAAACAGAAGTCCGAGCGCCAGGAAAACGACAACGTTCACATAGATGAGCTGGACATGAGAGTTATTGTAGCGTTGAAAAGCGTTTTTAAAATCTCCAAACATAATTCCTGACTAATAATTGCTTCCCCCCTGATGTCTCCACAATCTAATCAAAATAAAGGCAATAACGACTCCACCAAGGTGTGTGAAATGGGCGACCTGCCCGCTCCTGTCCATTAAAAATGTTAAGCCACCTAAAAGGAATACAAGGTATTTCGCCTTAATGGGGATCGGTGGGATGAGCAGCATCACTTCCATGTTTGGAAACAGCATTCCAAAGCCCATCAGAACGCCATAAATCGCTCCTGACGCTCCAACCATGGTGCCGAAATTGCCCACACCGAAAAACACGTTCACCAGAATACTGAAAACAGCTGCTCCGATTCCTGTGGCAAGATAAAATGTGGTGAACCGTTTCTGGCCCCAGTACGCCTCCAGTAGCGGCCCCATGAAGGCGAGAGCCATCATGTTGAAAAACAGGTGCATGAATCCACCGTGGACGAACATGTAAGTGAAGAGCTGATACGGCTTGAAACAATCTGTATTATGATTGTACATCGCCAGGTATCCGGTGATGATGTCTCTGTACCCTTCGCGATGCCCTGCAAAGCCAAAGCAACCTCCGAAGTCTGCCGACGGTGCAAACAGTCCTGCAACAAATACAATTACATTAAGAATGATCAGATTTTTAACTACTGGCGTAAGTCGGAGCATATGAGCGTTTCCTTTTATGTATAGTCTATCGGAAGTAACTTTCTATTTTGGTCAACTCTAAAATAAAATATGTGCTGTTCCCATCCGGTGAATAGCTCGGTGTATTGCAGGTAAACAAGCTATCAACGAGTGATTGCATTTCCTCTCGCGATAGTTTCTGACCTGCTTTAATAGAAGCTTTGTGGGCCAGCGAGCGCGCCAGGTTTTCCTGGATTGGCAGAGCGAGTTGGGATTGGTTTTGTTTAAACTGTTCAATCAGTCCCTCGAAGATATTCTTCTCGTGTCCTGACGGGAGCGTTGCGGGAACACCATTGATCAGCAGGGTATTCTTGCCAAATATTTCAAACCTGAATCCGAGTGCTTCTATTTCCTGCTGCATCTCCAATACCAATGCAAAGTCTGAAGCGCTGAAAGTGACCGCCTCAGGAAACAGGCTTTGCTGGCTTTCCGCTGATCTATTTTTCAGTTGTCCGGTAAACTTTTCGAACATTATCCTTTCGTGCGCGGCTTGCTGATCGACGATCATCATCCCCGATTTTACCTGCTTAACGATGAAACTCGAATGAAGTTGGAAGAGCATTTTATCTTCCGGTGATTCATCAGCTCTGTTCAGCGCGCTTTCAAAACGGATCGTCTGAGGCTGTGAGACTTCCTCCTGCCTTGTAATCTTGCTTCCGTTACCTTCTTCAAACAGTTTCTCCCAGTTATCGAGATTAGACTTGTGCAACGCTGTACTGAAACGTTCGTCGAAATAAACGTCATTAGGTTTTCCGGCAGCGTTGGACAGCTTGGCGATGAGGTTCACGTCGGCGTCGAAGTCGAGTGCGGGAGTAAGATTATGTGATCCGATTGCCTGTCGTACTGCCGATCTTACCACAGCATAGACGGCGCGCTCGTCATCGAACTTGATTTCAGTTTTAGTAGGATGAACGTTCACGTCTATGTGTCGGGGATCAATTTCAATGAACAACACATAGAAAGGATAACTGTTTTCGGTAAGCAGACCTTCGAACGCGTTCATGATCGCATGGTGCAGGTAATTACTGCGAATGAATCTTTTGTTCACAAACAGGAATTGTTCACCACGGGTCTTTCTGGCGAAATCGGGTTTGCCCACGTAGCCAGTTACTTTCACCAGGTCAGTTTCTTCCTGACATGGAGCGAGTTGTTCCTGGTAATTTTTCCCGAACAGGTTGACGATGCGTTGGCTGAGCTTTCCGGCGGGAAGGTCGTAAACCAATTCATCCGTCTGGATAAAGTTGAAAGACAGTTCGTGGTTCGCCAGTGCAAGACGTTGGAATTCTTCTATGATGTGTCGTAACTCTACGGGGTTCGATTTAAGAAAGTTTCTGCGAGCCGGAATATTGTAGAACAGGTTCTTGACGCAGATGCTGGTTCCCACTTCACATTGAACGGGTTCTTGTCGTTTCACATCTGAACCTTCCACGACGATGAGGGTTCCAAGCTCATCGGAAGGTATGCGTGTTTTCATTTCCATTTGGGAAACCGCAGCGATGCTTGCGAGGGCTTCACCACGGAAGCCCATTGTACGCAGCGTAAAGAGATCATCGGCTTTG
>JAEYXN010000111.1 GCA_023431285.1 Bacteroidota bacterium | reverse complement strand
GACATCGTTCCGCCTGCGATGTGTTACTACTCTACCTTGAAGGACACTGGCGGAAAGTGCCGCGTGTGCCTCGTGAAGGTGGCCCAGACTTCGGCAAAGGATCCGCGGCCCATGCCCAAACTTGTTGCTTCATGCCGTACACCTGTTCTGGATGGAATGGTTATTCAGAATATCACTTCGGCCGATGTACTTGAAGCGCGTAAGGGTGTCGTTGAATTTCTTTTGATTAACCACCCCCTGGATTGTCCGATCTGTGATCAGGCCGGTGAATGCGATCTTCAGGATCTCGCTTACGAACACGGTGCTGCCAAAACACGATACGAAGAAGAGCGTCGAACCTTCGAAAGGATCGACATCGGGGAGAAGATTAAGCTTCACATGAACCGCTGTATCCTTTGTTACCGCTGTACTTTTGTAGCAGACCAGCTTACCGGTGAAAGAGTTCATGGCGTGTTGAATAGAGGCGATGCGGCAGAAATTGGAACCTACATTGAGAAGGCTATCGAAAATGACTTTTCAGGGAATATGATAGATGTATGTCCCGTAGGAGCTCTCACTGATAAGACGTTTCGCTTTAAGAGTCGCGTGTGGTTCACCAAACCGGTGGATGCGCACCGCGATTGTCCCAAGTGTTCCGGGAAGGTTGTTCTTTGGATGAAAGGTGATGACGTCCTCCGTGTTTCTTCAAGAAAAGATGAGTATGGCGAGGTGAAAGAGTATATCTGCAACGAATGCCGGTACGATCATAAAAATCCTTCCGATTGGATGATTGAAGGCCCGAGACATATCCCGCGCAGCTCTGTGATCTCCCAAAACCATTATGAGAAAGTCGATCTTCAGAAGCTCAAGCTTGAAGTGGATCGTCAGATAGTATTTCAAAAAGGAAAATTGCTTCCCGAAACCAAACCGGTTAAACCCGAATGATTGAACTGATAGCATATAAAGGTGTCCTGATTCTTGGAGTGTTTGGCCTTACTCTTTTTGTAGCAGCGTATTCAACATATGCAGAACGGAAAGTCGCGGCGTTCCTTCAGGATCGAGTAGGCCCCGATCGTGCGGGTCCGTTCGGAATACTTCAGCCGTTGGCGGATGGTCTTAAGTTCATAATGAAAGAAGAGATTATCCCCGTAGTGTCGAACAGGCTTTTGTTCGTGCTTGGTCCCAGCATTGCCATGCTTACGGCCCTTATGGCGGGAGTTGTGATCCCCTGGGGAAATACAATCATTATCGATGGCGCGGAGTACATGTTACAGATTGCTGATATCAATATTGGTATTCTCTATGTGTTCGGAGTTGTTTCGATCGGAGTTTATGGTATCATGATTGGCGGCTGGGCATCGAATAACAAATTTTCCTTGCTCGGCGCGATTCGGGCTTCAGCTCAGATGATCAGTTACGAAGTGGCAATGGGGCTTTCCATAATTGCACTAGTGTTAATGACCGGCACCTTGAGCTTGCGCGAGATCACTCTTATGCAGGCAGGAGGCGTCGGAGGTGACTGGAACTTCTGGAATGTGGTGTACCAGCCTCTTGGATTTCTCATCTTTCTCATCTGCGCTTTCGCGGAGTGTAATCGGACACCATTCGATTTACCGGAATGTGAAACAGAGCTTGTTGGAGGATACCACACGGAGTACAGCAGTATGAAGCTGGGTTTCTACCTGTTTGCCGAATATATTAATATGTTCATCTCTTCGGCTGTGATATCGACGTTGTACTTCGGTGGTTATAATTTTCCTTTCATGAATGATCTTGGTTTGGATCACAACCTGATCACCATCCTGGGAACATTAGCATTGCTGCTGAAGATTACGTTTTTCATTTTCTTCTTCATGTGGGTTCGATGGACGATCCCGCGCTTCAGATATGATCAATTGATGAACCTTGGCTGGAGAATCCTCATCCCGTTGTCGCTGATCAATATTCTGATCACAGGTGTTGTTGTGCTGGTCTTTAAATAAAGGTATGCTATGAAGCTGACGAACAGATCAAAAGTTGTAGTCAATAAGGAGATGAACTTCTGGGAGAGACTGTACCTCCCGGCGATCTTCGGCGGAATTGCTATCACGATCCGGCATTTGTTCCGCAGGAAGTCAACAATAAAATATCCGGAGATCACAAGATCTGTGAGCGAGCTATGGCGTGGACAACATGTGCTCAAACGCGACGAAAAAGGAGCGGAGCGTTGTACAGCCTGTGGATTATGTGCAGTGGCATGTCCCGCGGAGGCGATCACAATGACTGCAGGAGAGCGCAAGAAAGGAGAGGAACATTTGTACCGGGAAGAGAAGTATGCGACAACCTATGAGATAAACATGCTGCGTTGCATCTTCTGCGGTCTCTGTGAAGAAGCTTGTCCCAAAGAAGCGATTTTCCTGACGGACCGACTCGTGACAACTGATTACTCGCGGGGAGAATTTATTTACGGCAAGGATAAACTTGTAGAAGACGTGATCAACCGGATCGACGTGTCTGCCCGCCAGACTGAAGAGGTGTTAAAATTTAAAGAAAATAAAAGGCTTGCGCACAACAGATAATGGACATCACACTTAATCTGTTCTACTTTCTTTCGTTTGTCGCCATCATCGCTGCGTTGATGGTTGTGTTCTCCAGGAACGCTGTGTACTCCGTGCTTTATCTGATCATTACTTTCTTTGCGATTGCCGGTCATTATGTTCTGATGAATGCCCAGTTTCTTGCCGCCGTCCATGTCATTGTCTACGCTGGAGCGATCATGGTATTATTCCTTTATGTGATCATGCTTCTAGATCTGAATGAGGCCGTAGAAAAACCAAAAGGAACGCTCTTGACCTTTGCTGCGGCCATCTCAGCAGGTTGTCTGATGATCGTAATGATTG
This sequence comes from Bacteroidota bacterium, assembly GCA_023431285.1. GTDB lineage: Bacteria > Bacteroidota > Bacteroidia > Cytophagales > Cyclobacteriaceae > Ohtaekwangia. Next base: position 19,355 of record JAEYXN010000111.1, on the reverse strand, counting down.
CTGCTCTCCGGGGAACCGAGCAAATTGCGAACGCACCGTCTACTGAAGATGTCGGACTCGTTAAGAATCTCGGTCGTGTCCTCTTCTCGGATTACCTTCTTCCCTTCGAGGTTACATCCATTCTTCTGCTTGCCGCGATGGTCGGCGCCGTAATGTTGGGAAAACCCGAAAAAACCTGAACCCGCGACGATGAATAGCATACCTATAGAATACTATCTCTGGCTGAGCACGATCCTTTTTGCAATCGGTGTGCTCGGTGTGTTGTATCGCCGAAACGCAATCGTCATATTCATGTGTGTTGAACTCATGCTTAACGCCGTGAATATTCTGATGGTCGCGTTCTCACAACAAATGAATGATGCCGGGGGCCAGGTGTTTGTGTTCTTTATTATGGCCGTAGCTGCAGCCGAAGTCGCTGTTGGGCTGGCAATTCTTATAACGATGTATCGTCAGACGAAGACAACGGATATCAATGTGCTAAACCGCTTGAAATGGTAATGTCTGAGTTACTTATAACGCTTATTCCCGGGCTGCCGCTACTTGGCTTCCTGCTCATCTCTCTGAATGTGCGTCGGATCAGCCATAGCGTCTCATCTGGCATTGCCTGTTTGTCAATCTTCGCTGCGTTTGTCTTGGCCGTCTTTGCATTTCTGGAAGTAAAGGCAGGAACGAATATAGAGTTCACTCTTTTCCGTTGGATCGATTCAGGAAGTTTCGTTGCTTCGTTTGCTTTTCTTGTTGATGCGCTTTCTTCATGGATGATGCTCATCATCACAGGAGTGGGTTTTCTGATCCATGTTTATTCGATCGGTTATATGCACGGGGATGAGGGCTACAACAGATTCTTTTCGTACCTCAATCTATTCGTTTTCTTTATGCTTCTCCTGGTCATGGGATCAAATTATCTCATGATGTTCATCGGCTGGGAAGGGGTGGGGCTATGTTCATTCTTGTTGATTGGTTTCTGGTTTAAGAATCCAGACTACAACAAGGCGGCGAACAAAGCATTCATCATGAACCGTATCGGGGACCTCGGGATGCTCCTTGGAATCATTCTCATCTTTGTTCATTTCGATAGCATTGAGTACGCACGTGTATTCCCTGCTGTGGCAACTGCTGATGTCTCTGTTTCTCTAACACTTATTGCAATACTGCTCTTTGTAGGTGCTATGGGAAAAAGCGCACAACTACCGCTCTATACGTGGCTTCCTGATGCAATGGCTGGACCTACGCCTGTTTCCGCTTTAATACATGCCGCAACCATGGTGACCGCCGGGATCTATATGATCGCCAGGAGTAACATCATCTATACGCTTTCTCCTGTCGCGCAAGATTTGGTGACATATACCGGACTGGCTACTGCGATTTTTGCCGCGACTATCGCCATAGCGCAGAATGATATCAAGAAAGTACTTGCATACTCTACAGTCAGTCAACTTGGATTGATGTTCGTTGCGCTCGGTGTGGGCGCGTATTCCACTGGAATTTTTCACATGGCAACGCATGCCTTTTTCAAGGCTTTGCTTTTCCTTGGCGCGGGCAGCGTGATCCACGCAATGCATGGTGAGCAGGATATCCGGCGAATGGGCGGGCTGAAGAAACACATTCCTGTAACCTATGTTACTTTTTTGATTGGAGTGTTGGCGATCTCCGGTGTGCCACCGTTCGCAGGCTTCTTCTCAAAAGATGAGATCCTTGCAGATGCTTTCCATCATAGTCCATTGGTATGGGCCATGGCTGTTCTCGCTTCGTTGCTTACAGCATTCTATATGTTTCGCCTTTTGTTCCTTGTCTTCTTCGGGAGCTCGAGAGTTTCTTCTGGGAAGATGGACACCATGCATGAATCGCCTCGTGTAATGACGGTGCCACTCATTCTTTTGGCCGTACTGTCAACCAGCGCTGGTCTGCTTGGAATACCGGAAGCGTTTCATGCGACAAACTGGTTAAAAGAATTTTTATCACCAGCATTTGCGCTTTCTTATGCTGTGAAAACAACATTGCCACTGGAACACTCGACAGAATATCTACTCATGGGGACAATCCTCACACTGACGATTCTCGCGATTGCTGCTGCCTATGTTGTCTACCAGAAACGTGGAACAGTGCCATTGCAGGAAGGCGCGAATCTTCCGCCTTTGCATCGCCTCGTTTATGAAAAGTATTTCGTTGATGAAATTTATGCACGATTGATAACACGGCCATTGCACAAAGCCGGGGTCTTGCTCGATAAATTTGTTGAGCGACTTGGAATAGACAGGCTTGTCAATAGCCTCGGGACAGGAGTAGAGATGGGCAGCCGGAGTGTTCGTTTTCTTCAGACAGGAACGATTGGTTTCTATCTGTTATGTATGGTAGTAGGCGTGATAGCACTTCTCGTCTTCGCAGTGTGGAACTAAAGAACTTGATACCAGAATGCTGACTTTACTCTTGATATTCCTTCCTCTCGCCGCGTCGCTGCTCATTTTTGCGTTGCGCAGCCGGGCGTCGAAGATTATCGCGCTCATCGCCGCTGTATTAGAACTCATTATTTCGCTGCAGGTGGTAAGCATGTTTGAAAAGACAGCAGCGGTGCAGTTTACTTTTGAGTGGTTATGGATAAGTTCACTGGGTATCAACTTCAATGTGGGCATTGATGGAATCAGTCTGATTCTCGTGATGCTTACAACAGCAATTATCCCATTCATAATTCTTTCTTCCTTTGGTAATACGTACGAGAAACCCTGGACTTTCTATGGCCTCGTATTAATGATGCAATCCGCGCTTGTCGGGGTGTTTGCAGCACGGGATGGATTTCTGTTCTACCTTTTCTGGGAAATGGCCCTTATCCCAATCTATTTCATCTGTCTCATCTGGGGTGGAGAAAACCGCGCACGTGTAACGCTGAAGTTTTTTATTTATACGCTTGCCGGAAGCTTGATCATGTTGGTTGCCCTGATTTACCTGTATTATCAGACTCCCGGATCACACTCATTCGATATTGATTCTCTTTACGCCGCAGGAAGAGCTTTGCCTGCATCCACGCAAGGTGTCGTATTCTGGTCATTATTCCTTGCCTTTGCTGTAAAGATGCCAGTGTTTCCTTTCCATACATGGCAACCAGATACCTATACCGTTGCGCCTGTACAGGGTACGATGCTCTTGTCTGCAATAATGTTGAAAATGGGACTGTTCGGTCTGATAAGATGGCTCATACCCGTTGTGCCGATGGGAGTACAGCAATGGAGTACCACGGCTATCGTGCTTTCAGTGATTGGAATTGTCTACGCTTCTTGTATTGCTATCGTTCAAGGCGACTTCAAACGCCTCATCGCGTATTCCTCCATCGCTCACGTCGGGCTCATCGCCGCAGGCATTCTGACGATGACACAAGATGGAATGCAGGGTGCGATGATCCAGATGATAAGTCACGGCATTGTGGTGTTTGGTTTATTCTTTATGATCGACCTGATTCTCCGGAGATGTGATACTCACGACTTACAGAAGCTTGGAGGTATTCGAAATGTTGCTCCTGTCTTTACCACGGTGTTTGTCATCCTGGTGTTGGGAAGTATAGCGCTTCCGTTGACAAGCGGATTTGCGGGAGAGTTTCTTCTCATTAGCGCTGTGTTTCGGTATGATTCATGGCTTGGAGCCTTGGCGGGATCTACAATCATCCTCGGAGCCGTGTATATGCTACGTGCATATCAGCAATCAATGTCCGGGGAGATCACTCCGGCGACTGCATCCTTTGCTGATCTGACGACGCACGAAAAGGTTGTGTTGTATCCCATGGCTCTACTGGTGATTCTTATCGGCCTATTTCCCGCACCTTTGCTGGATATCTCCGAAGCATCGGTCGCAAAACTTATAAATGATATTTCAACCAACGCAGGTACTGCGTCAGGAAGATAAAAATATGAATGCACTATTTGTCCTTTGTGGGCTTGGTATCGTCTCCCTTGCAGCGGAAATAGTCAATATCCGCAAAGGGCTTGCGGCCGTAATCGTAGCCGGTCTTTTCAGCACTTTCTTTTTCCTGTCAATGGACTGGGATAGCGGCAAAGGCTATTACAACAATATGGTGGTATTCGATAATTTCTCGATTGCCTTCGCCATGCTGATTTCGGGAGTCTCTATACTTTGGATTCTTGTATCGGAATCATTCTTTGATGATCTCAACTATAAGACTGATCGTTCCGCGCTGATCGTCTTTTCCGTGATTGGCGCCTTCCTGATGGTTCTATTCAATAACCTTGCAGTTTTGTTTCTTGGAATAGAAATACTTTCCATTTCGATGTATGTGCTCGCCGGAAGTAAGAAAAGGAGTTACTTCTCCAATGAAGCTTCGTTCAAGTATTTTCTCATGGGTTCCTTTGCAACAGGATTTTTTCTTTTTGGAGTTGCATTAATCTATGGTGCCACCGGCACGTTCGATATTTCGAAAATTTCGGAAACTGTTGTGGAAAGATCGACATCACTTCCTGCTTTCTTTTTCGTTGGAGTGATATTAATGCTCGCGGGAATGGCCTTCAAAATGTCAGCGGCCCCTTTCCACTTTTGGGCGCCGGATGTTTACGAGGGATCGCCTACAGTAATAACAGCATTTATGTCGACGGTAGTGAAGATCGCCGCCGTCGCTGCATTCTTCAAAATCTTTGTAGTATGTTTCGCCACGGTGCATTCTTCATGGACAATGGTATGTCAAGGGCTGATGGTGCTGAGCCTTGTTCTTGGAAATCTTACTGCAGTGTATCAAATCAACGTGAAAAGAATACTGGCCTATTCAAGTATTGGTCATGTCGGATTTCTTTTACTCGCAATGATCTCGTCTCAAGATCCCGGGATTATCTATTACTATCTTGCAGGATACGCGGTTTCATCCATCGCTGCATTTGCCGTTGTGGTGAAGTTGGAAAGCGAAGGTGTCACGGCGACTCTACATACTTTCCAGGGATTGTTCAAGAGAAACTCACTGCTAGGCGTTGTTATGTCAGTTGGGCTTTTATCACTCGCGGGTATCCAGCCTCTGGCAGGTTTCTTTGGTAAATTCCTTGTCCTCGCTGCTGCCATCGATAGGGGGCACTTGGCTTATGCTTTGATTGGTATTGCGGTTTCCGTTATTGGCGTATACTACTACTTCGGAATTATCAAGGCAATGTTTTCGGGCACATCTACTGGCGAAGCAGTAAAAATGTCAACCGCGGAACGTCTGGTCTTTGTGGTATTGATGATCATTGTTATTCTGATCGGTATCTTTCCCGACCCTCTCATATCGCTTATCTGAGTGCTTTTTCCGCTAAAGTGTTTTCTCTTGAAAAAATAAAATGATTGTCTTATATTCAATCGTTTGCAATATTTTTATCTATGGGAAGAGTAAGAGATATACTTCGTACAAAAGGCTCAGTAGTTTTTTCTGTGGCACCACAGGTTACTGTTTATGAAGGTATTGAGCTGATGTGCTCAAAAAATGTTGGCGGTCTGTTAATCACCGAGAACGAAAAACCTGTTGGGATTTTTACAGAGCGTGATTATGCCCGTAAAGTAGTACTGATGGGCAAGTCATCGAAGTCAACCCCATTACGCGAAGTGATGACGACTAAGTTGATAACTGTCAGCTCAGACCATACTGTGGAGGATTGTATGACCATCATGACCGACAAGCACATACGTCACCTTCCAGTAGTGGATGGCGAAGAACTCGCAGGTCTGATTTCAATAGGGGATGTGGTTCGTTTTGTTATTCAGGAACAACGCGACATCATCGATCAGCTCGAAAACTATATTACCGGGCATTAACGAGCCACGCCTTCTGTTGGCTTCTTCCGGCGGAAGAGTTCAAACACTGCAGGGAGAACCGAGAGGATGATGATGCCAAAAATCACATAAGTGAAATTCTGCTTGATCACAGGAAGCCCACCGAAGAAGAATCCAAGAAACAGAAATATCCCCACCCAAAGGATCGCTCCAATAACATTGTAGGAGGCGAATTTTCGATACGTCATGGTACCAATGCCTGCGATGAATGGAGCAAAGGTTCTGATGATAGGAATGAATCGCGCGTATATGATTGTCTTTCCACCATGCTTCTCGTAGAAGCTTTGAGTACGTTGCAAATACTCAGCTTTAAGAAATTTGATCCTTCCACTAAATGCTCTCGGGCCGATGTGCTTACCAACAGCGTAGTTGACCATATCGCCAAGTATCGCAGCAACAATAAGGATCACCAACATTAGAAAAATATTAAGACCTGTTTCCGGTTTCGCAATCAGCGCACCTGCAGCAAACAGAAGTGAGTCACCGGGCAGAAAGGGAGTAACCACTAAGCCGGTTTCAGCAAAGATGATTAGGAAAAGAATGAGGTAAGTCCACGTTTTATAATCGCTGATGATCTCAACCAGATGCTGATCAATGTGGAGGATAAAGTCAATAATCGTTTTAATAAGCTCAACCATAAAACAAGATATCGGTCAAAGATAGGGCATTTACCCGCGCCCGAAAACATTAAACAATGATGCCTGCTTTTTTTTGAAAAGGATGTACATCCGGCTTAGGAAAGGCCCTTTATGAAGAGAATTATTTCCCCAATTAAGAGTTGTATTGACTCATTGTATTCGCCGGGCCGATAGTGCAAAATGCCCTCACCATTTCGTTCGCCCTCATCATCAGATCTGGCAGAGCGTCCAACTCCTGACGGGAAAAGTTACTTAGAACAAAGTCAACTTGCTGACCCTTTCCGAAACCGTTTCCGATCCCGAATCTTAATCTGGAATACTCCTGACCGGGAAGAAGCAATTCAATATTCTTAAGTCCATTATGACCTGCGGAACTTCCCTTAGCGCGAAGCCTCAATGTCCCGAAAGGCAATGCTATATCGTCCACTATAACGAGAAGATTCTCTTTTGGAATCTTCAATTCCTGTAGCCAGTATGTTATTGCCTTTCCGCTGAGGTTCATGTAGGTGGTTGGTTTGATCAAATGGATCTGGCGTCCTTTGAATTTAAACTCAGCTTTCTCGGCGTGACGATCCAGCGTGAACTCAACCTTCTCCTGATCGGCTAGCTGATCAAGGATGAGAAATCCTGCATTGTGCCGGGTTAGCTCATATTCGGCACCGATATTACCGAGGCCAGCGACGAGATACTTCATTTGTCAGTTCTGTGAAAGTTGAAAACGATTTAATGACAAAGGTATGACGAAAATGAGGCGCAAAAAAAAATCCCATCCGTGAGGATGGGATTTCGGGTTGTAAACAAAAAACAATTACTTTTTGCCTTCCTCTTTCTTAGCTGGAGCTTTCGCAGCTTCAGCGGGAGCAGCACCTTCAGAAGTAGCAGCAGCCGCATCGTCAGCCAGCTTCGCAGCGCGAGGTACCTCAACTACAGCGATAGACGACTGTTTCGGATCAAGGAATTCCAGTCCTTCGACTGAAATATCTCCGACTTTAATGGCGTGATGGAAATCCAATGAACTAACGTCAACGTCGATATGATCAGGCATGTCTTTAGCAAAGCCAGATACTTTCAATGAAGCTTTCTTACGGATCAATGTACCGCCTTTGGTAACACCAGGAGCCTGGCCCAACAGACGAACTGGAATATTCATTTTAATCTTCCGGTCTTCGGCAATCCGGAGGAAATCGGCGTGAAGGATGACTTCGCTCACAGGATGAAATTGTACCTCTTGTAGAATAGCCTGTGATTCCAATCCTTCGATATTGATGTGAACGAAGTGTGCTTCGTTAGTGTACACCAATTCGCGGAACAAAATCATCGGAGTGTAAAAGTGGATCTGTTCGTTTCCACCGTACAAAACGCAGGGAACATAGCCTTCATCACGCAGTTTCTGCGAATCAGACTTGCCGAGACTTGCTCTTCGATACCCTATAATCTCAACAGTTTTCATGGTTATTGTTATTTAATAAAGTTTCAATCTAAAGTTTAATAAACAGTGAGCTGATAGACTCGTTGTCATGGATCTTCCGGATTGCTTTCGCAAAGAGATTTGACACTGTAATAACTTTTATCTTTTTACTGGTGTGTTTAACAGGTATAGTATCCGTTACCACCAATTCTTCCAGCATAGAATTCTCAACATTTTCATATGCTTTTCCTGAGAGGACTGCATGCGTACACACGGCCCTGACCGAACTGGCACCTTTCTCTTTTAGCAGGGCTGCCGCTTTGCATATCGTTCCTGCAGTATCAACAAGATCATCCACCAGTACGACATCCTTACCTTCAACTTCACCGATCAAACGCATCGATTCGATCTTGTTAGCTTCCTTGCGAAACTTATCGCAAACAGCAAGTTCTGCTTCAAAGAACTTCGCGAAGCTTCTAGCTCTCTTTATGCCGCCGACATCGGGTGAGGCAAACATGATATTGTTCAGTCCCAATGATTTCAGGTAAGGAACGAAGATGTACGCGCCATCGAGGTGATCCACAGGGATGTCAAAGAATCCCTGAATCTGGTCTGCATGAAGATCACAGGTCATAATCCTTGTCGCTCCCGCCGCCGAAATCAGGTTTGCATGTAGCTTAGCTGCTATTGCCACCCGCGGTTTATCCTTCCGGTCCTGGCGCGCATATCCAAAATAAGGGATTACAACGTTTACGCTGGATGCACTTGCTCTTCGCGCAGCGTCAACCATGAGTAATAGCTCCATCAGATTATCGGAAGGTGCGAAGGTTGACTGAATCAGGAACACTTCATGGCCACGAACGGACTCCTGGATATAGGGCGACATTTCTCCGTCGCTGAACTGCTGATAGTTCACTTCACCCAGCGGCTCACCATAAGCACTGGCGATTTTCTCTGCCAGATATTGCGTCGCTCTTCCGCTGAAAATCTTTACAGCCATTCTCGTGAGGTTAGCTCGTCAACCGATACCCGTGCGCGGTATGCTCGGTCATTTTTAATTAAAAAATCCCGCCCTCGAGCGGGATTTTTGTTGTCCGACCAGGGCTCGAACCTGGACTTTCCTGAATCAAAATCAGGCGTGTTGCCAGTTACACCATCGGACAATCACGCCAAAACGCGGTCCCTTGCGGAAACCCTTCATTTTGGGATTGCAAATCTAGAATAACTTTTGGAGAATTCTAACCCGGCTGGAAAAATTTAGAGGTCATTTTCCTGGCTCGAAACAGTGTTTCCGTCAATAAAGCCCTCAGCCCAGAATCGATATTTGTCTAGAATGGAGATAACGGCATTTCTAAGATGCCGCGAATTGGAGAAATCGATTGAGCCATACTGTGTCGTTGCATATCCCTGCCAGATAGACCTGTTCTGACGACGGTCATAAAACTGGATCAAAAGAGTACCCGTATTCAGATGAAATTTCTGCTGATCGTATTGCAAATCCTCTTTCTGTGACTTCGCCCATTCCTCAATCGCTGGTTGATTGTAGCCGTTAAATTTCAATGAATCATTGAACATCTTAAACCCTATTATGAGATGCGGCTTACTTGTAGCCTGGCGATAACCAAGGAATTTCATGCGCGCTATGATTGACTTTTCAATCACTTCGTTGATCATCGACGAATCTGAAGGCCCGGCAGGACGCATGATGTCGAAAGTCCTGTATTTTTTGAAATTACCCTTGTAACTATAGTCGTATTCAACGGGAAGTTCTTTGTAACCCAGGCATGAGCCAAACAAAACAGCGCACAGCAAAAGAGGGAAAAGATTTCTCATAGGCAGGTAGGTTGTTAGGAAGTTAATATACCGAAAACTTTTAACCAGATAACAACCAGCCTCGCCTATTTGTTGTTTGCCCGCTTTTCAACCCATTTCCGGGCATTCACAAACGGTTCCATCCACGGAGAGATTTCATCCGATTTCCGGTCTGAAGGATAGTGTGCCCAGTTCCAGGGGAAGAGAGACCGCTCAATGTGAGGCATGATCGCAAGGTGACGCCCATCTCTCGAGTACAACGCAGCCACTGAATAATCGGATCCGCTTGGCGTCCCCGGGTATTCCTTATAACTGTATTCCGCAGCAACAAGAAAACGGTTTTGATCCTCACCAAGAACAAAACGTCCTTCACCGTGAGCAACCCAAACTCCAAGCCTTGTCCCCGCCATAGACGACAACATCACGCTGTCATTCTGCGGGATCGTAACATTAAGAAAGCTTGACTCAAAACGACCTGATTCGTTGTGATGCATCTTGGGATGGTTGGTCCATTCAGGATACAACAACCCTAGCTCCATCATTAACTGACAACCATTGCAAACACCAAGACTCAATGTGTCCTCACGTTTATAAAAATTATCCAATGCTTCTTTCGCCTTCGGGTTGTAGATGAACGCGCCTGCCCATCCCTTTGCAGAGCCCAGCACATCCGAGTTCGAAAACCCACCCACGAACACAATCAGGTTCACGTCCGAAAGATCCTCGCGACCACTCACCAGATCGGTCATGTGAATATCTTTTACATCAAAGCCTGCCAGATAAAGCGCGAACGCCATTTCACGATCGCCATTCACACCCTTTTCCCGAATGATAGCAGCCTTTATTCCAGACGTACCAGAACGCTCTGGCGTCAGTCCCATTGATTTATAAGTGCCGGAAAAATCTTTAGGGAAGTTATACTGAAGAATCTGATTGTCGAAGTTATTGTAACGCAACTCCGCGTGCTTTTGAGTCCGCTGCTTCTTGTCCATTAAGTAGGACGTACGGAACCAAAGTTTGCGCAGCTCATCGATGTCCAGTTCAAGCAACGTCTCCTTGTGACGCACTGTCATCTTACGTTCCTCCGAAACGAAACCAAGGATCTGGTGACGTATACCCCTTGCGTTGAGTACTTCAAGAGCCTTTTCGTCCTTTACCTGAATTACTACACCCGGGTTTTCCGCGAAAAGGATAGGTGCGAGGCTCTTCCCAAGACCAGATAAATTAAGTGTAAGCCCAGCTTCCGGCAACGCGAACGTCATTTCCAATAACGCTGTAACAAGCCCACCTTCCGAAATGTCGTGCCCCGCATATATAAGTTGCTCCTTCACGAGCTGCTGCACCGCCTCGAAAGCCTGTGCAAAATATTTTGCGTCACGCACATCAGGAGCAACCCGTCCAAGACGGTTCAGGATCTGTGCGAAGCTGCTGCCTCCAAGTTTCAGGTCGTCACCTGAAAAATCTATGTACACGATCTTTGCCCCAGGAACAAACGCCAGAACAGGAGAGACTGTCTTAGTGATGTCTTCAACCTCGCCGACTGCAGATATGATTACCGTACCAGGTGCGTAAACCACTTCTCCGTTAGGATATTTCTGCGTCATCGATAATGAATCCTTTCCGGTAGGGATATTAATACCAAGACTGATAGCGAAGTCGCTGACAGCTTCTACTGCGCGATAAAGTCTGGAGTCTTCCCCTTTGTTTTTCGCAGGCCACATCCAGTTCGCACTAAGGGAAACTCCGCTCAACCCATGGGATAGGGAAGCCCATACCAGGTTTGTCAGAGACTCAGCGATGGCCAGCTTACTTCCTGCAGCGGGATCTACCAAGGCAGCTCCCGGAGCATGTCCTATCGCGGTACCGACTCCTTTCAAAGTAGTATAGTCAAGCGCCATCACACCGAGATTATTCAACGGAAGTTGTATTGGTCCGCAGGTCTGCTGTGTGGCGACTTTTCCGGTGACGGATCTGTCAACCTTGTTCGTAAGCCAATCTTTACATGCAACTGCTTCCAGTTGCAAAAGTTGTTCGATGTACTCTTTGATTCGTGTAGCATCGAACTCTATATCCAGGTGTTCTTCTTTTGTAGTGTCATCAATAAGGATCGTCTTTGGTGATGATCCAAAGAGATGACGGAGTTCGAAGTCAACAGGTTTCTTTTCCTGGCCTTCGCGCTTGAAGACAAGTTTCTGATCTCCTGTTGAATCTCCCACAACGTAGAATGGCGCACGCTCACGCTCCGACACCTTCCTCAAGGTATCCAGGTCTTTCTCCCTGATCGCAAGACCCATGCGTTCCTGAGATTCATTACTGATAATCTCCTTATCACTTAGTGTGGGATCGCCCACAGGTAACTTGTCAATGTGGATTGTTCCGCCAGTTTCCTCGAGAAGCTCAGACAAGCAATTTAAATGTCCGCCGGCACCGTGATCATGGATTGATACAATTGGGTTCACGCCGGATTCAACCATGGCTCTGATAGCATTCATCACACGCTTCTGCATCTCAGGGTTTGATCGCTGGATGGCATTAAGCTCTATGGCGTTTCCATATTCGCCCGTGGCAACAGAAGACACTGCGCCACCACCCATTCCAATGCGGTAGTTATCACCACCGAGCAGAACAATCTTATCACCAGGCTTCAGGTGATCTTTCTTGCTGTCAACAGCCTTTCCGAATCCGATTCCCCCGGCAAGCATGATGACTTTATCAAAACCGTATTTCTTTCCGTCTTCAAAATGCTCGAACGTGAGCACGCTTCCGTTGATGAGAGGTTGGCCGAATTTGTTCCCAAAATCGGAAGCGCCATCCGATGCCTTAATCAGGATTTCTTCCGGAGTCTGGTACAACCATTTCCGCTCCGGGAACTTTTTCTCCCACGGTCTGCCACCTTCAAGGCGCGGATAAGATGTTATGTACACCGCTGTTCCTGCCAGTGGAAGGGCTCCCTTACCACCTGCCAGGCGGTCGCGGATCTCTCCGCCGGATCCCGTAGCGGCCCCGTTGAAAGGCTCAACCGTCGTTGGAAAATTGTGGGTCTCTGCCTTAATTGATATTACTGATTCAACCTTTTCTACCTGAAAGAAATCAGCTACATCCTGACGAACTGGGGCAAACTGCTCAATAACGGGTCCTTTAATGAACGCAACGTTGTCTTTATACGCAGAGACAAGGTAATTAGGGTTCTCCTTCGATGTTTTCTTGATCAGCTGAAACAGCGTCGCAGGCTTCTCCTGCCCATCGATAATAAATGTCCCGTTAAATATTTTATGCCGGCAATGTTCTGAGTTCACCTGTGAGAATCCAAACACCTCACTGTCTGTGAGCTTTCGGCCAAGATCCTGGCTTACTTTCTCCAAATAATCAATCTCCTCCCTGCTCAATGCGAGCCCTTCTTTTTTGCTGTAGGCTCCGATGTCTTCTACCTCCCTGACAGGTTCAGGAGTATGATGAATCGTGAACAGATCCTGATCAAGGATTTCATAACGAAACTGCAGCATCCGGTCGAATGAGGAACTTCCGGCAATGAAAAATTCTTCAATGCGTTCGATCCCGCGGATGCCCATCGTTTGCGTAATCTCCACCGCGTTGGTGCTCCACGGAGTAACCATTTCTTTCCGTGGACCGATAAAAGGACCCTTGAGTGACGGTTCAGATAACTGTTCTGCTTCATTAAAAAGCCACGTCAGTTTCTGAATGTCAGTATTTTGTAAAGGCTGTACCGAGCCCACAGCGTAGATCCTGTCGGCCTTCGAGCGGAAGAATAAAATCATTGGAAAAACGTACGTTTTAGGATGCCGCAAAAGTACACTTTTTACGGAAAAGCGCTGGATTAATTTTGAGATATGACCGGTCGCTGGATGAATTTTTTTTCTACCTTTCCTTCAAATTAGCCAATATGAAATCCGCTATCGTTGGATTCGCAGTGCTCTTCATTTCGATGAGCGCTTTTTGCCAGGAGGACAGTGAATACGATGAAAACTATGAGTTTCCGGAAACAAAGAATGTTTCTATAAACATCGGTCTTGGATTCGGCATTGATTATGGCATGTTTGGAGCGAAGCTTTCGTTTCATCCGGTCAAGTATATCGCCCTCTCCGCTGCATTAGGCTGGAACTTCATTGGCGCCGGATATAATGGAGGAATTTCTTTCAGGATGCTTCCAGATAAAAGAGTGTGTCCGCTCCTTGGTGTAGTTTATGGATACAACACCACGTACCTCAGTGCGAACAGTAACGAGTCAAAAGCTTATGATGGTTTTACAATTGGAACCGGAATAGAGCTGCATCGTGCAAGTAAGCCCAACTTCTGGCACTTCGGACTGAACTTCCCGATCCGCTCCGACGAATTCCGGCGGGATGAGAATATCTATAAGCAAGATCCTGGATATGTGGCTCCGATCCCGGTGGGCATCACCGTCGGGTATCATTTCAGTCTCTGAGAATCGCCTGTAAATCAACCACGACTGATCTAAGCAATTGCTGATGAGGGCGATTGATCGTTCTTATAAATGACTCGCTGGCTAACCCGGCAAGTTTTTTCAATTGTCTGGGTCTTGACATCTGGTCGTTCGCCGCAACAAAAATGTATAGCCGTATTTGGTGTTGATTTAGAATTCTGGCAATCTCCTTAACCCTAAAAACAAGTTTACGGAAAACTGTCCAGCAGTGATAGATCTTTAAACGAAGGTCATCGGATTTCGTCTGCGACAAAGCCAATCGGGCTGTGGCCACATCGACAATTCTGACCTTCAAGCCCAGTTTGAGAACATTCTCTATTAAAAAAGGGGTCGACATAATGGAACGAAACAATTGCCTGTTCAGACTGTATGAAGTTGCTGCCGAGAATAAAGGATGGTTGCCGATGCCGTCGGGAGCCAGGAGGATCAACCGCTTTACACGGTGCGGATAAAGCATCATGGTCGCCAGCGCGAAACGGGCTCCAATACTAAAGCCTACTACCGAAAAGTGATCCGCATTTTCCCTGGTTATGAATTCATCGAGAAATGTTTTCCAGTCTTCCGGCAAAATGGGCACCCCTGTATTGTTCCATTTACTATTTCCATGATAGAAAAGATCAAATGAAAACGTTGAATAGTCGTTCTGGAGACTTAAAGTGAGTGGGTCGAATGACTTATGATCAAGGCCAAAACCATGGAAAAGGAGAAGCTTTTCTGCCCCGTTACCCGTCCTCTCATAGAAAAGAGATGATCCGTTCCGCTCGATTTCCATAATTTGGAGCAAAATATAGAGAGAGTCCCGTGAAGTAGGAAGATTTTCCTGCGGAACTAAAATAAAACCCTGCTGTTCCCCGTCTTTGGAAATAACGTCAAAAAGAGCAGGCGATATGGAACTGGCCATGCAGTTGAAAGAACAAACATTCCTTAAGGAAAAGGACAGGCTCCTGAGCTTTATCAGGAATCGTGTCTCCAGTACTGAGGAGGCAGAAGATATTCTACAGGATGTCTTCTATCAGTTCGTTGCGGGGTTTGAGTCCATTGACTCGCTGGATCGTGTAACGTCCTGGTTATTTTCTGTCGCCAGGAATAAGATTATCGACCGGTATCGCCGCGACGCCGTCAGGCCTCATCGGGCTGATATAGGAATGATTTCAGGTTCCGATGACGACGCGCCGCTCACCTTGCAGGACATCCTTCCCGATCTTGGCAACACGCCGGAAGATTCTCTGCTGCGCGATGTGATCTGGGATGCCATAATGGAAGCACTCGATGAGTTGCCCGCGGAACAACGGGAAATCTTTATCCAGAATGAAATGGAGGAAAAGAGCTTCCGGGAGATCTCCGAACGATCAGGCATCTCTATCAACACGCTTCTATCCCGGAAGCGTTACGCCATCCTCGCGCTAAGAAGAAAGTTGCAACGTCTCTACGACGATATCTAATGACAATGGTATGAACAAAGGATCTTATTTATGGAAATGTGCGGCCTTTGCAGTGCTGGGGTATCTGATTCTTGGTTTTGTCACCCTTCTTCTCTGGAATTGGCTCGTTCCCGATCTCTTCAACGGACCACACATAAATTACTGGCAGTCCCTCGGAGTTCTCGCTCTGAGCAAAATTCTCTTCTGGGGTTTTCATAGAAAGCACGGAAATCACCGGTCGCCTAACCCTTACTGGAATAAGCGTTTCCAGGAAAAAATCGCGAGTCTCGATCCTTCTGAGCGGGAGGCATTCAAACAAAAGATGAAGGAAAAATGGTGCCGTTGGGAACAACAGTCACGATCTAAAGCTTCTTCAAACGATTGAACTATTCTTGGTGGCCTGCACGCTACGCCTTGGTGTTATTCTGTAAAACAAGTACAGGATTATATAAGAACCTGATGGTTGATGCACCGTTACAGTAATCAAAATTTCCTGAAAATTTCTTTAGCTCGCGGCAATAAAGAATAAGACGTTGCGACTCCTCAAAGGTTAGCAACGCGTCGACCCACCAACGAGGTAACTCTATAAGAAAATGAACGATTTTAAAAACCGTAGAGCAATCTGCGCGTTAAAGGAAACATTGGAAACTTTTTATATGTCTAAAGTTTCCATACTTTTGGCCGCCAATTATGGAAGAAAACGAAAGTAAGGAAAAACTCCTTAGGGGTGCAGAAGAATTGTTTCTCAGATACGGCCTGAGAAGCGTTTCAATGGACGACATCGCCCGGCATCTGGGTATTTCGAAGAAAACAATCTACCAGCACTTTGCAGATAAGGATGAAGTGGTAGCTACAGTAGCTAAGAAGCAGATGGAACATCAACGAGCTCAGTTTGATGAGATCGCTAAACGATCAAAGAGCTCAGTAGAAGAACTCGTGCTGATCTCCTTCTGCCTCAAGGATACAATGAAGAACATCAATCCTTCGCTGTTGTTCGATATGCAGAAGTATCATCAGAAAGCGTGGAATGAATGGCTGAGATTCAAACACAAGTTTGTGCGTGAAAACATCATTCGAAGTCTTCGACAAGGAATAGAGGAAGGGGTATTCAGGGAGGACATTCAGGTCGATGTGATAGCAACAATGCGACTGGAACAGGTTCAGATGGCTTTCGATAATACTGTGTTCCCCCGTCATCGGTTTGGCCTGGCGGAAGTTCAGGAGCAGCTTTTTGATCATTTTATCCATGGGCTTTTTACTGATAAAGGACGAAAGCTCTATAACAAGTACAAGCAACAAAACCCACAACCCTATACAGTCTCCAGTTATGAATAGATACCTTTTACTCCTGGCACTGCTGGTTCATATCAGCACAGCTAAAGCGCAAAGCCCGGCAGGATCATCATTTACTCTTGATCAATGCATTGACTATGCATTGAAAAATAATGTTACCATGATTAATGCCGGTATCGATGAGAAAATCGCGAATGGTCGCGTGAAGGAAACCCGCGGGATCGGACTTCCTCAGGTTGATGGAACCGTTTCAATATTGCATAATCAAAAACTCCCAAGATTTTTCGGGCAGAAGAATGCCGAGAACCCTTTCCTTGGTGAGATAGACGGCGTTCAGGATGGGGAAGTGGTGGCAATGCAAAACTTCTTTCAGTTAAAGAGTGCCGGCGATGCAGGCATCAGCATCAGACAATTATTATTCAATAGTTCTTATCTGGTGGGCCTTCAGGCTGCCAATGCATACCGCGACCTGGCCGTGAAATCGTCTGACCAAACTCGGGAGCAGCTCATTCAGAATGTTTCCAAAGCCTACTATTCTGTTCTTATCAACAGAGACAGAATCGGTCTGTTTGAAGCCAACATCGCACGCGTAGATAGTTTGTTGAGAACAACCTCTGCTTTGTTCGAGAATGGTTTTGCAGAATCCATCGACGTGGATCGCATTAAGGTAGCGTTGAATAATCTGAAGGTGGAGCAGGGTAAATTCCTGCGCTTACAGGAGCTGGCGACACAGCTTCTCAAGTTTCAAATGAACTATCCTATGAATGAAGAGATTGATGTGCAGGGAGATCTCTCTTCGCTGCAAATTGAGGCTGGCGTATTGAATGAATATTCACTCAACTGGGATTATTCTCAACGAAGTGACTATCGTCTCCTGGAAGCAAATCGAAGACTACAGTCTCTTAATCTGAAAAACAAGTATGCGGAAGGACTGCCAAGTCTTGCAGCGTTTGCAAACCTCGGTTATTCGACACAGTCTCCCAATGTCAGTGGATTGTTTAAAACAGAAACGAATCTTGAGGACAATGGATTGCTCGGACCTGACAAATGGTATTCATACTCTTCTTTTGGAGTAAGCCTTAACGTACCGTTGTTCAGCGGACTGCAAAGAAGCTACAGAATTCAACAGGCAAAGCTTGAGCTGCAGAAGACTGACAACAACTTCCGTTCATTGCGCTCGGGTATTGATCTTGAGATCAAACAGGTTGCCGCTAACTTCCTGAACGCAGTAGAAACAGTGGAAGCACAAAAGCAGAACTCGGAACTTGCCGAGAACATTGCGCGCGTGACGAAAATAAAGTTCGAACAAGGCGTTGGTTCTAACCTCGAAGTTGTTGAAGCCGAGAGCGCGCTGCGGGAAGCACAAGTCAATTACTACAATGCTCTTTACGATGCGATTGTGGCAAAGATCGACCTGGACCAGGCCTACGGAAAATTAGGTTCACAAACTGAAGCATCATCTAACTAACCTCCAAAACACTCAATACATGAAATCGAATTTGTTTACCCGTTTAGCATTCTTTCTAACTGTTGGTGCGCTGATCGCAGGATGCAGCGCGGCAAGTCCGGAAGACAATAAGAAGGGCAGGCTCGAACAGCTCAAAAAGGAGCAGGCGAAGCTGGCCAAAGAGATAATGGCACTGGAAGAACAGATCGCAAAGGAGAATCCTCAGGAACAGCTTGCCAAAGCCAAGGAGGTATCTGTCGCTGTAGTACAGCCTAAGGAATTCGACCACTATGTACAAACTCAGGGACGCGTTGAGTCTGAGAACAACATTTTGGTGAGCGCAAAATCTATGGGTGTGATCGAGCAGGTGTTTGTCAAAGAAGGTCAGCAAGTCAGTAAAGGACAAACTCTGGCACAGATTGACAACTCTGTCATCAAGACCTCCATCGAGTCAATGAAATCGCAACTTGAACTTGCCAACACTGTATTCGAAAGACAGAAAAATCTCTGGAATCAGAAGATCGGAACTGAAGTGCAATACCTTCAGGCAAAGACGAATAAGGAAAGTCTGGAGAAACAACTTGCTTCTATCCAGGAGCAGAACGAGATGACGAGGATTAAAGCACCCATTAGTGGTACCGTTGATGCAGTGATGTTGAAAGTGGGTGAGAACATCGCCCCCGGCATGCCCGCTGCACGCGTCGTGAACACTGATGATCTGAAACTCGTCGCCAGCATTTCAGAAGCTTATGTTACCAATATCAAAAAAGGAAACAAGGTTCTGATTAACATCCCTGAGCTCAAGAAGGAGATCACTGGAACTGTTGCATTTGTGGGAAGAAATATTGATCCTCTTTCCCGCACATTCGCGATCGAAGTGACTCTGAAATCACAGCCTGATCTGAGGCCGAACATGACAGCTACTGTTAAGGTGGTCTTCAATACTGAGGGTAGCGCTATCGTTGTGCCTGTGAACATCATTCAATCGCTCAATAATGAGAAGATTGTTTATGTTGCTGAGAAGAAAGGAAATCAGACTGTAGCGGTTAAGAAAGTTGTGACCGTCGATGGTGTTTACAAC
>JAEYXN010000215.1 GCA_023431285.1 Bacteroidota bacterium | reverse complement strand
CATCGCCAGCCACGACATGCAAGAGCCTCTGAGAAAGATCGAGCTGTTCATCTCGTTGATACAGGACCGGGAACAGGAAGGTCTTCCTCCACGCGCAGCAGGATACTTTGAAAAGATCAAAGAGTCGGTGGCACGAATGAGGCAACAGATCTTTAGTATCCTTTCCTTCTCACTGGCAGACCAGGTACGGAACGTAAAGGAAAAGGTCGATCTCAACCTGGTTCTTAACGAAACAATAGAATCACTGCGGGTGTACATCAAGGATACAAACGCCGTCGTTATCAGTGAGCCTTTGCCAACGGTGTCAGGAGTCAGACAACAACTTGTTCAATTATTTCAAAATCTGGTCAGCAATTCCCTTAAGTACAAACGTCCTGATGTAATTCCCGAGATCACCATCACTACCGAAATTGTAGAGGGAAAAGAAACAGAATCGCGGGAGCTAAGCCGCGAAAGGAAGTATTACAAGATCAATTTCCAGGATAACGGTACGGGGTTCGATCAGCAGTACGTTGATCGGATCTTCGATATCTTCCAGAGACATGTCCGCAAGGAAAGCAACGGATTCGGTATGGGCCTTTCGATTTGTAAAAAAATTGCCCAAAATCATGAGGGGACCATTGTCGCGGAGTCTGAAATAAATAAAGGGGCGTTGTTTTCCTTTTATCTCCCACTAACCGAGGTCGATTCCGATGCTGTCACTGGCAGATCCTGATGTATTATTATCTGGAAGGAAAGTCGGCGCCACGAAGACTGGCAACGCGTCTAGCTACATCGCGACCACTTACCAGAGCAGCTTCCACAGTACCTATAGCAGGTCCGTTGTACAATGCTTCTCCTGCGAAATAAACTGTCTCCTCGACGGGGATGGTCAACGTACTTCGTGCGTTATTTGTAGAGACCGTAGCATAGGCATAAGCACCCTGCGCATTTATATCATTCAGCCAGTCCACTACCCGCGCGCGGACCACTCCATTATCGAGCTCGTTCCGTGCACATGAAAACAAATAAGAAAGCGATCGGTATGCCTTCTCAAGCAGTTCCTCCTCCGCTAATTGTGCTTTCGATGTATCTGGTCCTGCCCACCATCCCGCCAGGATTGGCGATTCTCCTTCAAGCCTCCACCACGTAGGGATCTCCGCGTCACTCAACACAAAACCCAACTGTGAAAACTTAGAACGGATGACGATATCCCAAAAGGCTGGTGTAAACTCAATCACAAACTTGATTACACCGCCAAATCCGATCTTGTTGAAAGTATCTTTTCTGAAAGGCAGGTCCGGAGCAAAGGCAATTCCTCCATTTTGAAGTACACCAAGAGGAACGGTAATGATCACCCTCTCCCCTTTAATTGCCCTTCCATCCGCAAGTTCGAGCGTAACTTTCGACCGCGACCAGCTTACTTTCGTCACACGCGAACTATAAAGTACAGATCCTCCTGAACGATGAATCTGCTCAAGGAGGTAATCCACTATTTTCCTGTAACCTCCGGTGATCCGGAATTGAATGGAGTCATCACTCTCCTTCCACTCTTCTCTTAATGCAAGGGAACTGACCTTGCTCAAGTCGGCCGCGTCATATCCCTCCACGAACTGCTTCACATTTTCGCGAAGTCCTCTGTAATCGCTATCAGGAAAATGTTCATCCATGAAGACAGCAAGAGGAACATCCTTTTCAACATCGTCAAGCTTCTGCAGCATTTGCTCCCACTCGTGATCGAACAGCTCAGCTTCCGAAATTTCACCTCTCTTCACCTGATACCACTTTCCTTTTTGCTCAACGACTTCAGCACCTGCATCACGCGCAAGCTCTAATGTCAGTGGCAGTTCGCCATGGATGAACTCTGCTCCAAACTCAACTGTCGAGGAGAACACCTCGTTACTGGAAAAGATACGTCCACCCGCACGCGCGCGGCTCTCAATGATCGTTACCAAATGACCACTTTCTGCAAGCATTTTCGCTGCCAGCAATCCTGCGGCCCCTGCCCCGACAATAAGAGTTTCCTTTGACATACGCTGGTAACCAACTTTTACATTTTCATCTCATTGAGAATGATTTCTGAGAGAGCTTCTTTTAGTGACTGATACGTTGACGGCTTCACCAATGTGGTGGCCCCGTATGACTGATAATAACGTGCCTCCCGGTCGGGTATCGATGTTGAATAGATAATTACCGGTATGGATTGAAAGCGCTCATCCTTCTGCATAATGAGAAAGAGTTGCTTCCCATTCATCCTCGGCATGTTGATATCGAGGAAAACAATATCCGGCAATACCGTCTGTGCCTCAAGATAATTTAACGCATCAATGCCGTCATGAACACTGACAACAGTGCTCGACGAATCGATTTCTCCTACGATCTCTGTAAAGAAGCCGCAATCATCCAGATCATCATCAACCATTAAAATGAACATATCGGAGATTGATTTGTTGAAATTATTCGCCGGTAAGTTAATCGTATTGTTGGGAATTGGAAATTGCTTTGCCATCTTTAATAAGCAGTAAAAAAGCTGTCTGGTTTACACGTTATTTCAGAATTATTGTCTCTCTTTCGGCATGAATCGGTTCGATCTTACCTCCACATACACAGACCTGTACCAACTTACTATGGGCCAGGTTCATTATCTGAACAATCATCATGAACATGATGCAGTCTTCGATTATTTCTTCAGGAAACTTCCATACAAAGGCGGTTACGCGATCTTCGCCGGATTACAAGATCTGCTTGAAACATTGGAGACCTGGACATTCCTCCCATCAGAACTCGATTACCTTAAAAAAATAGGGCTGAATGATAGCTTTGTAAATTCCCTTGATGGATTCAGATTCAAAGGGAGTATTCATTCGGTGAAAGAAGGAGAAGTGGTTTTCCCTCAGGTTCCCTCTATCCGCGTGGAGGGGACAATGCTGGAAACGCAATTGATAGAAACTCTCTTATTAAATCTCATCAACTTTCAAACGCTCGTTGCAACCAAGGCGGCACGAATCAGACAAGTGGCATCAGGGAAGATTCTTGCAGACTTCGGTCTTCGTCGCGCGCAGGGACTCGGTGGATATCATGCCAGCAGGTCCACGGCTGTAGGTGGTTTTCAATCTACAAGTAATGTCAAAGCAGCGATGGATTTCGGGCTTCAGCCTTCGGGTACAATGGCGCACGCTTTTGTACAACATTATGAAGACGAGCTCACAGCCTTCCGCGTGTTTGCCAAGGGAAGACCTGAAGGATGCGTACTTTTGGTGGATACTTATGATACTCTCAAGAGCGGTGTACCGAATGCGATAATCGTCGCGAAGGAAATGGAGCAGCGGGGCCAACGACTCGATGCAATTCGTCTGGACAGTGGTGATCTCGCGTATCTGGCTACACAGTCGCGCAAGATGCTTGACGATGCAGGATTAAAGTATGTGAAGATTGCGGCTTCGAATCAGCTTGACGAGTTTGTCATCAAGAGTCTCATGGAACAGGACGCCCAGATCGATATTTTCGGCGTTGGAACCAGCCTCGTAACGGGACAGCCAGACGCCGCGCTCGATGGTGTATATAAACTCTCTTTCTCTGACGGCAAGCCACGCATCAAGCTTTCTGAAACACTGAGCAAGACGACACTTCCTCATAAAAAGCAAGTGTTCAGGCTTATCGACAGCAATGGTAATTTCTGGGGAGGAGACGCCATCACACTTCACGATGAAACTTCTCTGGTGATGATGCACCATCCAACGGAACCGAATAAATCTACCGCGTTGCAGGGGCTCACGCTGGAAAAACTACTTCATCCTGTAATGAAGGATGGAAAACGGATAGGTGCAGCGCCTTCTATCGCTGAGATCGCCGCATACACACTGCAGCGCCTTGCACAGCTACCCCGGGAGTACAAACGATTTGAGAACCCTCATATCTATAAGGTAGGCATAAGCATCAATCTTAAGACCCTTCGCGACGATCTCAGAAACAAATTCCTTGGCAGATGAAAGCGCTAATCGTTGTCGATGTGCAGAATGATTTTGTCCCTGGTGGGGCACTGGCTGTCAATGGCGGCGATGAGGTGATTCCGGTAATCAATGAACTTCAGCCTCACTTCGATCTTGTTGTAGCCACACAAGACTGGCATCCGCGCAATCATAAAAGCTTCGCGTCCAATCATCCCAAACGGGTGCCCTTTGAAACGATTGATCTTAATGGCCTGGAGCAGGTATTGTGGCCAGACCATTGTATTCAAGGTACCAGCGGCGCGGAGTTCCATCCTGACCTGGACACGATCAGGTTTGAAGCGATATTCAGGAAAGGAACCGATCCTGAGATCGACAGTTATAGCGGGCTTTATGATAATGGCCGGAGAAAATCCACTGGCCTTTCGGGATACCTCAGAGAACGAAATGTCAGTAAGGTTTTTGTTTGTGGGCTTGCTGCCGATTATTGTGTTTACTTCACCGCGAAAGATCTGTTGACCGAAGGATTTAAAACTTTCTTCATTGAGGATGCCACCAGAGCCATTTCTCAAGACGGATACCAGAAAGCAAGGAACGTAATCACCGAGCTCAGCGGAAAGATTGTGAATTCTGTGGAGGTTAAATTATTGTGATCAGCCTTACTTCTCCGGTATCATCGTTCCACACTTCAATTGCAGCTCCCTGTCAAACGTTGATTCTCTCATGAGATAATTGTTATCTCAAAAGGTCAAAAAGGTGAAGCTGCTACTGTCTTTTACGCTCTCTCCGTTCACTGGCATGAAATTCTTCTTCCATAAGTAGTAAACATACCCCTATGAAAAGTAAAGCCAGCGTCAAAAGCCACCCGATCCATCCGATATTAGTCTCGTTTCCTATTGCGTTGTTCATCTCGACATTTGTCTTTGATGTGTTGCATCAGGTAAATAACGATGTCCTGTATTACCAGATCGCGCGGGCTGTGTCCATTGGAGGAATAGTGATGGCGGTAGTCGCCGCGATTCCCGGCACCATAGACTTCATTTATACAGTTCCGCCAAAGAGCTCCGGCAAAAAAAGAGCTGCGAAGCATGGTCTGCTGAATGTCACAGTACTCCTTCTTTTCGTGGTTGCTTTCTTTAGCAGAACAACGGAGGGATCAGTCGCTGTCCTTGTGCTAGAAGGAATTGGCGTGGTGCTGATGTCTATCGCAGGATGGCTGGGAGGCACGCTCGTATATCGCAACCAGATTGGAGTGGATCCTCGCTACGCAGACGCCGGAAAGTGGAAGGAACAATCTTTCCCGGAAAACGAAGCCATCGAAGTCGGGACAACGGATGAACTCAAAGTAAACCAGATGAAGCTCGTTCACGTGGGAGATAAACGAATCGTGATTGCCCGAACAGAGAAGGGTTACCGAGCTTTTGATGATCGTTGCCCTCATCGGGGTGGATCTCTCGCTGGTGGTGCATTGATCAATGGCACCGTGCAATGTCCTTGGCATGGGTCACATTTCAGTTGTCATGATGGAAAAGTCTCAGCTGGTCCGGCAACCGAAAAGATTGCTACCTATTCTCTGGAAGAACAGACCGGAAAGTTAATTCTTAAGATCCGGGAAGTCTGAAATGATCGCTTGATTTTGAGCGGTACGTGCACAGTTTGTTTAGGAACAGCATTCCTGTTTTCTTTACGAAAGTATGAATACAGTGACGACAAGTCCGCGCAGCGTCAACGTGACGCGGTATGTGACACCTCTTCGTGAAGGGGGATCATTGCCGGCGATCGTGGAGGCTGATGATGATTTCCTTTACGTACTCAAGTTTCGTGGTGCCGGCCAGGGGCGAAAGGCGCTCATCGCTGAATTATTAGGCGGCGAGATCGCGCGGGCCTTGGGATTCCGGGTTCCCGAGATTGTTTACGCCAACCTCGATGAAGCTTTTGGACGCATTGAGGGCGACGAAGAAATCCAGGACCTGCTAAAGGCAAGTACAGGACTCAATCTTGGTCTGCATTTCCTTTCCGGGGCGATCACATTCGACCCTGTGGTACACAAACCAGATGCGCTCACTGCTTCAAAAGTAGTATGGCTGGATGCACTCCTTCTCAATGTGGATCGTACCGTTCGCAATACCAACATGCTGATGTGGCACAAAGAACTTTGGTTGATCGACCATGGAGCCTCATTGTATTTCCATCACGGCTGGTCAGGTTCTGAAAACCCTTCGCGTCCGTTTCCCGGAATAAAAAACCACGTCTTACTCCCCTATGCTACCAGGCTTGAAGAGGCAGACGCAGAATTCTGTTGCATCCTCACAGGAGAAAGGATCCGTGCAATTACCGATATGATTTCTTCCGACTTTCTCGCCGATGATCCTAACTTTGATTCAGTCGAATCACACCGGGAGGCCTATGCGACGTTTCTTGAACAGCGTATTTCAAACTCAACAACTTTTGTAAACGAAGCAAATGAAGCAAGAAAGTTACTTGTTTGAGTACGCCGTCATCCGCATCGTTCCACACGTTGAGCGTGAGGAATTTGTCAATGCAGGAGTAATATTATACTGCTCTAAAAAGAAGTTTCTAAAGACGCGCACTCGTCTGAATGAGCACCGTGTAAAAGCCCTTTGCGAAAAGACTGATCTTGAAGAGCTGTCGATTAATCTCGATTCCTTCTCACGAATAGCAGAAGGCCAGGATGGTAGTGGCCCTATCGGGAAGCTGCCTGTCGTAGAGCGGTTTCGATGGCTTACTGCTACACGCAGCACTGTGGTACAAACTTCAAAGGTACATCCGGGTCTGTGCACAGACCCGGACGAAATGCTTGACAGATTGTTCAACCAACTCGTGGTCTAGACTATTACCTTCCAGAATCTTATCTATACGACTGGCTCAGCGCGGAAACTTCTCGCGAGTGCAGCGGCATTCTCCGCCTGTATAACATGACGTTCGATATGATAGACAAAGAAACGGAACGTATCGCCCAGCCTGAGTCTGATGTATGGAGTGAGCGATATAGATACCTTGGTACGTGTCAGGTCGGTCTCCCGCGCCTGATGTAACAACGACTTCAGAAGTTCCTGTTGTCTGAGAAACCGATCCAGCGTCGTGATCGTCAGTTCAGAGTTTGCCGGGTTTTTGTCTGCTGGTGATTTCATCACCGTTATTTTCCCATCACGAACCCGCATCAGGTTAGCAAAGTAATTTCCGATGAGTCCACTGCTGAATTCTTTCTTATCGGGGGCGGGCTTGCTGTTGATGATGCGACG
>JAEYXN010000213.1 GCA_023431285.1 Bacteroidota bacterium | reverse complement strand
GTACTTCTCTGCGAGAATACGATATGCTTCTGTTTTCTTGATTTTCCGTTGAAGGAAATTCTTGATCTCCGCGCCGGTATTTTCATCAGTCCATGGCTCGCGTTTCCGCGCTTTCCATTCACGATTAAAGTCTGCCTGGAGTTTGCTCATGTGCTCTGCCATGGCGTCTTCTGCCATGCGCTGCATTCGACTGTCGATAGTAGTGTAGATCTTCAATCCCGAATCCCACAAATCCATGTTGTGTTCCTTGCACCAAGCCATCAGATCATTCCTAAGGACATTTCGAAAATAGGTAGCGAGACCCTGGTTCTGGTTTTGCACAGCGTAAGTCAGCTCAATCGGTAGTTCCTTAAGCGAATCATATTGGGTGCGCGAAGTGATGTACTTATAATTGTAAAGCTTATAGAGGACTTCATTTCTCTTGCGAATCGCGTTGTTTGGATTGTTCTGCGGATTGTAGAACGACGGCGCCTGTAGCATTCCCACCAGCACGGCTGACTCCTGGATATTCAGGTCGGAAGGTTGTTTGTTGAAGTACGTCTCGGCAGCCACTTTGATCCCATATGCGTTACTGCTGAAGTCGGTAGTGTTGAGATACATGGTAATGATCTCCTCTTTTGTGAAGTTGCGTTCCAGGTCAACAGAGATGATCCACTCTTTCGTTTTTTGAATGACCCTTCGTGGAAGTTTTCCCAGCTTGGACAGGTGTCCGTCGAGCTCTGGATTGATGGTGTATAAGTTCTTGGCTAGCTGTTGGGTGATTGTACTACCTCCTCCTTTGTTGTTGAAGGTGAGAATTCCGAAAAGAACGCGGGGGTATGCCCAGAAATCCATGCCGCTGTGTTCATAGAAACGGTGATCTTCCGACAAGATTAGTGTGTTCACAAGATCCGGTGAAAGCTGCTCATAAGTAACTTGACTTCGGTTAAACCGGAAGTAGCGTCCGAGAGATACACCATCGGCGGAGATAAGCTCCGACGACAGATCGTTCTCCGGGTTTTCGATCTGCTTCAGGCTGGGCATTCCCCCAAACAATCCGAACAGGTCAATGCTAACAGCAAAGACGTAGACTGGAATGGCAATCACCACGGCAAGGAGGGAGATCCAGATCCATTTCACAACTTTTCCCAGGCGTGGATACTGTTTAAAAAATACGCTACTGGTTGATCGCCGGGTAGTTTTTTTCGAAGAAGTAGATGTACTCATCAAGAGCTTTTGTTCGGTAAAAAATGTCGAAGTTATCTTTCGTAATTACAAAATTATGGAATTTATGGTTTCGCAGCTCTGGCATTGCGGGCAGCTTCTCGTTGAATATGCGTACATACTCGACGGCTGAACTTACGCGGGGTAGATCTGCAACCAGGGTGATGATGTATTCATCATTCAATTCGAGATTACTTGTCTTAAGATTTAAGTTGGGGAAGTGGGTATTATTGAACTTTTCGAGTGTGGATGAACCCTTGTTCAGGATGTTCTCTGATTTTTTGTACACCATCACAAAATAGTGTGGTTCTTCAAGGGAGCGAATGAACTTGATTCCGCCCAGCTTTTCCTTCGTCTTCACAAATTCGCGAGACGCATTAAGGAGCTTCTCAGCGTATTGTCCCACTGGAGTGTTGGGGTGCTGCTTTGCAAACTCGTCGAGGTTGAACTGATAAACATTGATGTCTTCCGTGC
This sequence comes from Bacteroidota bacterium, assembly GCA_023431285.1. Taxonomy (GTDB): domain Bacteria; phylum Bacteroidota; class Bacteroidia; order Cytophagales; family Cyclobacteriaceae; genus Ohtaekwangia. The sequence continues at coordinate 41,183 of JAEYXN010000213.1, read as the reverse complement.
GCCCCATGATCAGGATCTTTAGAAGCTGGAGTTGCGGGGTGAATGTGGTTTCGCCTGCTTCTTCTGCTTCGGCGATTTTTTTCAAAGAGGCCGAGAACTCTCCATTTTCGAAGTGTTCATAGGCGACCTTGTATATTTCCTGCTGCCGTGCCAGCGCCTGGCTGGACTCCGCCAGGTAATTCGGGTTCTCCAAAATCTTCGCGAAGGTCGACTCAGGATGTTCTTTTTTCAATTGTGTTGCGTATGCTTCTGAAATAGCGGGATCGGAATCTTTGTAGATCAGGTATAGCTTATACAATACTTCCGGTTTAAACTCTGACTCCGGGAAGCGTGAGAGCAATGTTTTGAATGCATTTGATGAGTTTTCCTTTTCCTGGAGCTTGAAGTAGTAGATGTCGCCCAGAGCGAAATATGCGTTTTCAATCCTGGCGAGTGATTCTTTTTTCTGCGCGTCGGTTCTTGGAAGGATAGCGCTCAACTTTCGGTACTCTGCGCCTACCGGATCCGTTGCATCCGCATCCGGCTCAGCCTCCTGTTGGTCAGGCGCGGCATCACTGGTATTAGCTGCTATCGCGTTCCGACGATTTGAGCTCGCGGCTGACCTCTGAGTTCTTCGCCAGTCATCTTCCAGACCGATGTCTCCCCAAATGCGTTTGAATTCATTCTGTCCGATCGACACCGCAGTCGGACTTGAAAAGTACCACTCTCCGTTCTCATCCCCTCCAACTGCATTTCCGTCACCTTGTCCAAAAATGTTCTGATTCGCATTGGATACAATCTGGTTTCGACCTCTTTTCTTCTTCTTTTTCGCGAGGCGTTCCTCCTCCTGCTTCTTAACCTGAAAGGATGAATCCAGTATATGACGTAAGCCGAGTGAATCCATACTGGAAAGCTTCAGCAGGCTATCCTGCAGCTGAATCGTATTAAGGTTCTTTACAAATTCATCCAGGACTTCCTGCCTTGCTTTGATTTTGTCGTATCCCTCATAGTCTATTGGCAAGGCCGATATCGCACTGTCGTAATACGCTTGTGAAAGCTGGTATTGACGGAGCGTGTCGTAGTATATTTCTCCCAGTCGCAGGTATGCTTCACCGTCAATCTGTTTGTTCTTCCCAAGACGTACTGAGGTGTTAAACTCCGCAATGGCCTGGGGGATATCCTTTTGCTTTAATTCGAACATCCCCATCTCATAATGGATCTTGTCCTGGAATTCTTTGTTTTTTCCATCCTTAAGAAGTTTCCTAAACGATTTGCGTGCAGCGTTTACGTTGCGATTGCGATCAATCTCTGTTACCTGCGCCATGTAGAGACGGGCATAGAAGTCGATCTCGTATTGGGGGTTAGTTGCTATGCACTTCTTATAGTGCTGGTAAGCTTCCGACTCAAACCCTAGTTTCTGGTACACCTGGCCAAGGATGAAGTAAACACGACCGGATCTTTCTTTTCGTTTGAGGTCATCGGCTACGGGACTCAGGCTTCTGACCATATAGTCGAGATCGCCCTGCGACTGATAGAAGTAAGCCTTCTCCAGGCCAAATTGCTTTCGGTTTGCGCTGTTCAACTTCTCTTTCTGGAGATAATCGATCGCGGCCTGTGCGTTGCTAAATTCCTTGTGCTCAGTGAATGTGCGGATGAGTCCAAGGATGGCGCGATGTCGTGCGTCGGGGTCTTTCGATTTAGTGTTGACGTATTTGTAGGTTTGAATAGTATTGCCCCAATCCATGGAGTAATACCGGGCCAGGCCAACTAACAGATAACAATCATCCACCCATTTGCTATTCGGGTGTCGCTGAATGGCGATTGATGCCATCTTTATTGCTTCCTGCAGTTCTTTATCGTTTGACTTTACTATGCTTGAATCAAGCATAGGGAACAGCCGTAGGATTCTGTTGTAGTCGTCCTGAAGAGATTGCCATTGCTGAGTCTCAATCTTCCGCAATTCTTCACGCGCGTAATAATAACCGTTAAAATGAGCTGTCGTATTATGGTACGCTTTACTGGTCCAGGTATTTCTTTCCGACGAGCATGAAACGAGCGCAGCGATTAAGACTGCGACCGTCATGGTCAGGATGACACTGCGTCGGGAGGAATTCATCTTGGATAAACGCGAAAACAATGAGTAAAATATTCCGGGAAGATGTAAAAATACCAAAACGGTTCAAATGGTCTCAAAACCTTTCAACGGACTCATGGTCAAATTTAGGACTGAATTTGGTTCGCACCGGCAAAGGGGGTTAATTTTGTCCCAAATCCGTGTAAGTTGAGACCGAAAAAGACCTTCTCGAACTGGCTGACGACACGTTACCAGTTGATCATACGTAGTGACGAAAATTTTGCAGAGAGAACGAGCTTTGGCTTTACGTATTCGAAGGTCATTCTGTTTTCTGTAATCATCTTCACAATGCTTTTTGGCCTGAGTCTGGTCATGAGCAAAACAATCCTTGCCCGCTGGTTTGATCCCAAACATGAGCAGCTTGTTCTTAATCAGAAACTTTATGACCTGGCACTGGTGGTGGATTCTCTCGCAGTTGAGGTAGAGATGAAGGAACGTTTCATTCAGAATTTTAACCGGATACTCAGTGGCGACACAAGTTCTTCGAAGCTAAGCATGTCGATAATATCGGAGAATCCCTCTTATATGAAACCTGCAAGCCTGAAACCGGAACCATCTGATTCAGCATTCAGGAAGGAGTACGAGCAATCCGGTTTGTCTCTCATATCATTGACGAATTCAAGGCATCGCGAACTCCAGGAGACGTTCTTTTATGCGCCGCTTAATGGAATTATCTCCGATGGATTCAACATCAAAAAGAGCCATCTCGGAGTGGATATAGTAGCGAAGGCGAACGAACCTGTAAAATGTATTGCCGATGGAACGGTGATCTTTTCTTCATGGACGCAGGACTCGGGATACGTGATCATGATTCAGCATCGAGGGAACATCATTTCCGCTTATAAACACAATGCACAACTGTTGAAAAAAGTTGGTAACTTTGTTAACGCGGGTGAAATAATCTCTATAGTCGGCAACAGTGGCGAGTTAACCAATGGGCCTCATCTCCATTTCGAGTTGTGGTACAATGGAAACTCAGTTAATCCTGAGGAATTTATTAATTTTTAAAAACCCCAATCTCATGCTCAATTCATCAAAGGAATCTAAACGCGCTGAAGAGATTAGCAGCTCCAGCAACACCATAGGCAAAGGCACATTTCTCGAAGGAAACGTCGAGGCATATGGCAACATCAGGATCGAAGGTAAGGTTGTTGGAAATATCAAATCAAAGCAGAAGGTAGCGTTGGGTCACCAGTCACATGTTCAGGGAAACATCCTTGCGCAGAATGCAGACATAGAAGGTGAAGTGAAGGGGAAGCTTGAAGTGACAGAGCTGCTGGTGTTGAAGGCAACAGCGATAATCAACGGAGACATCGTCACAGGGAAGATGGTAGTGGAGCCGGGAGCCGTATTCAACGGAACCTGTAAAATGGGCGCAGTCGTTAAGGACATTAAAATAGGGGAGAATAATGGCGTCGGAAGAACCCTCTCGCAGTCAGAAGCCAAAAGCGTATAACGCCTATCTGAAGTATAGCGGCCTTGCCATTCAGTTATTGGCTGCTATTGGAATCTTCGGTTTTATCGGATACAAACTGGACCAATGGCTCGAAATTGAGTTTCCGGCATTTATGCTGTTGCTGGGTTTTCTGGCCTTCGGTGGAATGATGTACCAGCTATATAAGTCAGTTAACAAGGACAATTGATTCGCCTGATCTTATCTCTGGTGATATGCTCAGTGCTGCTCTATGGTGGGTCAGTTCTCATTTTCAGTACGCCAGCGTTCGAGCCTTTCCCTTCTTACCTCTGGCAAACCCTCATTTTCCTTAATCTCTGTACAATCGGAGCATTTTATTTTCTTTTGAAGGCGGTCCCGTCTTCTTTTGTTCAACTCTATCTTCTTACCACCGTTTTGAAGCTTTTTGCCTATTGCGCGTATAATGTTGCCATTATTCTGCAGGACAGGCCAAATGCCGGAGTTAATGTGGGCTTTTTCCTGATCGCTTACGTCCTTTTCACCACGCTTGAGCTGGTGTTTCTTTACCGCCGGATCAGTCAGTAATCGCGGCCTTCAGAACAGCCCAAAATTTTTTGCAAAGATTTTTTTCTGGAGCTTTAATTAATACCTTTGCGGTCGGATTTTAAAAACCCCCAAAACAAGCCAGATGGACGTGTTTTTCAGCACTTTAAGACGTTTAAGCTTACTGTTTTTGTGCCTGTTTCTGACCGCTTTCGCGGCTGGTCGTGCGATGGCGCAGGCCGGCGATACTGCCGACCATGGGGGCGGTCAAGCAGAAAAGGAATTTAATGCCGGCGACGTGATTATTCATCACGTTCTCGACGACCATGTCTGGCATTTCTGGGATGGCACCGGAGGAACTCTATATCTCCCTGTAATCGTATACTCAGCGGAAAAAGGATTAGATGTGTTTTCGTCACATAACTTCTATGACGAACAGCACAACATTGTCCCTTACAATGGATACGTCCTTGATCACAACCACATTTATCTTCAAGGCACAGAGAAAGCCGTACTGGACTTGTCGATAACCAAGAATGTTGCAATGCTCCTGATCAATGCAACTGTTCTGGTGCTTGTCTTCCTTGCAGTAGCAAAGGGTTATAAGCGCAACAGAGGAAAGGCACCCAAAGGCATTCAGTCTTTTATCGAACCTATTATCGTTTTTGTAAGGGATGAAGTAGTGAAGCCGAACATTGGCCCGGGTTATGAGAAATACATGCCTTATTTGTTGACGCTGTTCTTCTTTATTCTGTTTGGTAACCTTCTTGGGCTGTTACCGGGCGCGGCGAATCTCACTGGAAATATCGCCGTGACAATGACGCTGGCGGTGTTGACCTTCCTTGTGACGACTTTCAGCAGTAACAAAGCTTATTGGACGCACATTTTCTGGACACCAGGGGTTCCGTTGATTTTAAGGCCGTTCATTCTTCCGGTAGAAGTATTGGGAATTTTCACGAAGCCGATTTCATTGATGGTTCGTTTGTTTGTGGCGATTACGGCAGGGCACATTGTCCTTCTGAGTTTGATTGCGCTGACATTCATCTTTCAAAGTTATCTGGTGGGGATCGCTGCTTCGATTGCGGTATTGTTCATAAACCTGATTGAGCTTCTTGTCGCGGGGATCCAGGCTTATGTCTTTACGTTGTTTACATCGCTGTACATAGGAATGGCGAGGGCGGATGACCATCATTAATTAAGAATCTTTGTTTCACTTTTAATAAATACAATTATGCTTTTAGCAATCTTATTGGACATCAGTTATGCGGTTATGGGTGCTGGTATCGGTGCCGGACTTGTTGCAATTGGCGCAGGTTTGGGTATCGGTAAGATCGGTGCCGCTGCGATGGAAGGAATGGCGCGTCAGCCGGAAGCTTCTGGAAAAATCCAGGGTGCTATGCTGATCATCGCCGCTCTGATCGAGGTAGCTGCCCTCTTCGGGTTGGTTATCTGTTTGCTGATCTCGTTCAAGGCCTAATTTGGAAACCTGATTCGCAATTGGCGGATCAGGTTCCTTTTTAAAATTATAAAAACACCAGAAACCAATATGGAACTTCTTACCCCCGGCACGGGTCTCATCATATGGCAGTTCATCATTTTTGTTGGACTTTTTATATTCCTGGCGAAGTTTGCCTGGAAGCCTATCCTTGCCTCTTTGAATGAGCGTGAAGCGTCGATCCAAAGTGCTCTTGATACTGCAGAAAAAGCAAAGCAGGAGATGGAGTTGCTGAAAGCTGACAATGAAAAACTTCTGCGTGAAGCACGCGAGGAGCGGGAAAGAATCATGCGTGAAGCGCGCGAAGCGTCTAACAGGATGAAGGATGAAGCGGCAACTGAAGCAAAGAGAACTGCCGACAAAATCGTATCCGACGCGCGCGCTGCCATCAACATCGAAAAACAAGCTGCTCTGAAGGAAGTGAAGGTTCAGGTCGCGATGTTTTCATTGGAGATCGCTGAGAAGCTGATGAAGAAGAATCTTTCGAATGACAAGGCCCAGAAAGATCTGGTGCAGGAGTATATCAAAGATATCAAGGTTAACTGATCATGGCAGATACAAGGGCAGCACAACGGTATGTAAAATCACTCCTGGGCCTGGCCGTGGAGAAGAATGTGCTGGAGGATGTGCATAAGGATATGCTTTTGTTCGCGGAGGTGGTTGACGCCAATCGCGAGTTGAAGCTTGCTTTGAACAATCCCATCATCAAGCACGACAAGAAGCGCGAGATCCTGGAGCTGCTGTTCAAGGGCAAAGTGAATCCTTTGACCATTGCGATCTTCGATATCATTACGAAAAAACATCGCGAACCTATCCTCTATACTATTGCCAGGGAGTTTCACTCTGCTTACAATGAACATAAAGGAATCGGAGTTGCTACCGTGACATCGGCTGTGCCTCTGGATAGTGGTTTGAGAAACGAGGTATTGGAAATCGTGAAGAAGCTCAATGACCGCAAAGAAGTGGAGCTTATCGAAAAGGTAGATCCTTCGCTGATCGGCGGGTTTGTACTCAACGTAGGTGATCGTCAGATTGACGCGTCAATGAAGAGCAGGCTGAAGGCATTGAAAGTGCAACTGAGCCACAATCCATACATTAAGGAGTTTTAAGAATTAGACAACATTAAAGATTTACGATAAACATGGCAGAGATCAGACCAGAAGAAGTATCAGCAATATTGCGTGAACAACTTTCCCAGTCGCGCACTGATGCCCAATTAGAAGAAGTAGGTACTGTATTGACCGTTGGAGACGGCGTTGCCCGTATCTACGGCCTTACCCAGGCACAGGCCGGTGAATTGTTGGTCTTTGAAAACGGACTACAGGCCCTGGTTCTCAATCTCGAGGAAGACAACGTTGGAGCGGTATTGCTTGGTGATTACAAGGAAATCCGCGAAGGCAACACGGTCAAACGTACTGGCAAGATCGCCTCTGTACGCGTAGGCGATGGTATGCTCGGACGTGTAGTCGATACGTTGGGACAGCCAGTAGATGGTAAAGGACCTCTCAAAGGAGAGTTGTATGAGATGCCGCTGGAACGCAAAGCTCCCGGGGTTATCTTTCGTCAGCCAGTAAACGAGCCGTTGCAAACTGGTATCAAGGCGATCGATGCCATGATTCCAATTGGACGCGGTCAGCGCGAACTTATCATCGGTGACCGTCAGACTGGGAAAACGGCGGTTGCACTCGATACGATCATCAATCAGAAAGAATACTACGAAAAAGGAGAGCCGGTATTTTGTATCTACGTTGCTGTTGGCCAGAAGGCTTCGACAGTTGCTAACGTGGCGGCGTCTCTTGAAAAAGCAGGAGCGCTTGCTTATACGGTGATAGTCTCTGCATCTGCGTCTGATCCGGCGCCAATGCAGTTCTTCGCACCTTTCACTGGTGCAGCCATCGGAGAGTACTTCCGTGACACTGGTCGTCCTGCTTTGGTTGTTTACGATGACCTTTCAAAACAAGCTGTTGCTTACCGTGAAGTTTCTCTGTTGTTGAGAAGACCTCCGGGACGTGAGGCTTATCCTGGAGACGTGTTTTATCTTCACTCACGCCTTCTGGAAAGGGCTGCGAAAATCATTAACAATGATTCCATCGCCGCTAACATGAATGATCTTCCGGCGTCGATCCGTCACCTGGTGAAAGGTGGTGGTTCTCTTACAGCGCTTCCGATCATCGAAACTCAGGCTGGTGACGTTTCTGCCTATATCCCTACCAACGTGATCTCGATCACTGACGGCCAGATATTCCTTGAAACCAACCTCTTTAACTCAGGTATCCGTCCTGCGATTAACGTAGGTATCTCTGTGTCTCGTGTGGGTGGTTCGGCGCAGATCAAGTCGATGAAGAAGGTAGCCGGTACCTTGAAGCTTGATCAGGCTCAGTTCCGTGAGCTCGAAGCTTTCGCGAAATTCGGTTCAGATCTTGACGCAGCGACTAAACTTACTATCGAGCGCGGAAGAAGAAACACTGAAATCCTGAAGCAGGATCAGTATGCTCCAGTTCCAGTTGAAGAGCAGGTGGCTATTATCACTGCATCTACAAGAGGATTTATGGACCGTGTTCCTGTAAACAAAGTGAAGCAGTTCGAAAAAGAATTCGTTGAGCTGATGCGTGGTTCGCACGCCGGAGTTCTTGCGAATCTTCGTGCAGGAAAATTCGATGACTCTGATGTTGCAGTGATCAAGAAGGTTGCAACTGATCTGGGTGCAAGGTTTGCATAGTAGAATTTCAACAGGCCTGCCTGAGGGAATTTAGAAAAAAATTGAAAGCATAATGCCAAGCTTAAAAGAAGTTAAGAGCCGTATTACGTCCGTTGTGAGTACGCAGCAGATCACGAAGGCCATGAAGATGGTGGCCGCCGCGAAGTTGCGTAAGTCGCAGGATCGGATCACTCAGCTCCGCCCGTTTGCGCAGAAGCTGAACGCTCTGATTCAGAATTTATCAGCGGCTCAAGCCGAATCAGATACAGACAACTGGTATAGCGCGGTGCGTGAACCGAAGCGAATCCTGATTGTGGCAGTTTCTTCAGATAGAGGTTTGTGCGGATCTTTCAATAGCAACATCTTCAAAGGTGTGTTGAAGTTGATCGATGACAAATACTCCGCTCAGTTCCGGGAAGGGAATGTGACCCTTTTGCCAATCGGTAAGAAGGCGAGTGACTTTTTTACGAAACGCCGGACAAAGGTTAATAATGAGTTCTCGCTGATATTCAGCGCGCTTAACTTCGAACACGTTTCTGCGGCCGGGGATTTCATCATCGATGCTTTCCGCCGCGGCGAGTACGACAGAGTTGAACTCGTCTATAATGAGTTCAAAAACGTGGCAACGCAGATACTCAGAACGGAACAATTGTTACCGATACTTCCTCCTGCGAAGGATGCCAATCTTTCAACGCAGGTTGATTATATCTATCAACCCGACCAGGAAGAAATTCTGACAGGGCTGATTCCAAAGTCAATCAAGATTCAGCTTTTTAAGGCTCTTCTCGATTCTAACGCTTCGGAAAATGGAGCAAGGATGACGGCAATGGACAAGGCAACCGAAAACGCGGGTGAACTGTTGAAAGAGCTGAAGCTTACATACAACAGGACGAGACAGGCTGCTATCACTAAAGAGATCCTCGAGATCGTTGGGGGAGCCGAAGCACTGAAATCATCCTGATAGGTAAACACCATCATAGAAGTCTCCTTCGGGAGACTTTTTTGTTTATGACGATTTCAAATACATATCGCACACTGAGCGTACTCAGCATTGATGTTGTAGTGGGTGCGGTATGCGGAGCGGTATTCTTCACAGAGGTTTTTCACCAGCGTACTGAGCCTCTTCCTCTTGTGGCGCTGGCCATAACGGTATGGGTAGTGTACACCCTTGATCATCTTTCTGATGCCATTTCAAAACGCAGGGCGGGACAGACATGGCGGCGATCTTTTCATTACACGAACCGGAAAAAACTCCTCCTTTTTGTGATTGCCGGATTGGTGATCAATTCAATAATAGCGTGGTATCTCCCTATCGAAATATTGAAAGCCGGATTCATGCTAATAATCCCTGTGGCGGCATACCTCCTGCTTCAACACCGGATCCAATGGCTAAAGGAAATAATGGTGGCTATCTTGTATACCGGAGGAATTCTGGTTCCAAGCGCGGCTCGCGTGACCTTTCAATTCGAAAACGTAATGCTTGTAGTGGCATTTATGGGGATCGCATGTTCGAATCTTCTGATCTTCTCACGGTATGACTATGCGGCGGATCTGGCTGAGAACAGGAATTCTTTCGTGACTGTCTGGGGATTGGATAGATCGGCTTTAGTAATAAGGTTAATTCTTGCCGGAACGATACTTTGCTTATTGTTCACGGGAATGAAACTGCCCACATTCATCCTGTTAACGATGACTTTTCTGCATTGGATCCTTTTTGCGTCAGAGGAATATTTCGGTCGTAAACAGCTTTTTCGTTTTACTGGTGACGCAATATTTTTTCTCCCGGCGTGTATTCTTTTGTTCAACAGTTGAAGACGGAAAGGAACCAGATCGAGCAATTACCACTGAATTCATACAATGGAATTGCGCCTTTCTATGATCTGCTGGGCGATGTCGTTTTTTTCGGGGCATTGACGCGTGCCCAGAAAGCCCATCTTGGGCTGATTCCACCCCGGGCAAAGATTCTGATCATTGGTGGAGGAACCGGGCGCATTCTGAAGAATATCCGCGCTTCCAATCCGGAAAGCGATATCACTTTTGTCGATGCGTCGGCGGAGATGCTTTCGCGCGCGAAAAGAAGAATTCCGAAAGATCCGAAATTGAACTTTATTCATGGCCGAGTGGACGATATTCCTTCCGACGCGCAGTATGAGGTAATCATGTGTCACTTTTTTCTGGATCAGTTTTCGAATGTGGAGATTCGTTCCTTGGGCGGAATCATTCGCCGAAAACTTTCGGGAAAAGGAATGCTCATGGTGTCCGACTTTGTGGCGGATGCCAGGTGGAAGCGTGTAATAATCCGTGGAATGTATGCTGCGTTTGCGATGGCGGGTGCCGTGAAGCGAAAAGACTTTCCCGAGTGGGAGAGAGTTTTAGAGGAAGCCGGATTCAGCGTTAACGCAAAAGCCTCGTTGTTTGCGGATTTTATTCGAAGTAATTGCTACCGTTTGCATTCGGTCTAGAATTTTGCAGCCTTTTTCATGACGCAATTTTCTCCGGGGCGACGCGTTTCCTAAATTGTTTTATAGCACTGATAGGACTATCTTGCAATGGTAGACCTCTCGAATTTATTAAGAATCCACTTCTTGTCCCGTCGATAAATATATGCAGGATCTCCTGAGGCAACTTCCCGTTGTTTTTTACGAGTACGCCATCTTTCCTGACGGCAGAAAAAAGTTTCTCTATGTTAGCGAAGCATCGGAAGTTATTCTTGGGATAAATCCAGCTGATGTCGTAGCGGATCCTGCCGCGATGGATGCGCTTATACACCCTGATGACTTAAACTCACTCTACGATTCGTCAGCCATCAGCCACCTTGAGGAAAAGGACTGGTACTGGAATGGCAGAATGATTGTCAGAGGTGAGGAGCGTTGGATGGAGATGAGGTCAAACTATGAGAAGAAGCCAGATGGAACTATCCTTCGCCGTGGATTGATCCAGGATGTTACTGATCGCAAGGAGTCTGTTAAGCAAAGTGAGATAAGATATCAGGCATTGGTGGAGCGACTCCCTATTGGTATCGTGATACACAATCATGGGAAGCTTGTATTTGCAAATGCGCAGGCACATGAGATACTTGGTGCCGGAGCAACGGAGCTGGTAGGCACACACGTTCTCAATTACGTCCACCCGGACTATCGTGATGGAATTCTTCATAAGCTGAAAGAAGTGGCATCAACAGCTCCTGCTCAGCTCGTCGAACAAAAATACGTTCGGGTCGATGGGAAAGTCATCTATGTGGAGGCAACAGCGTTCCCTTTTATCTATAAAGGATCTCCCTCTATCCAGGTAATTTTCCGAGATATCACTGAGAGAAAGCAAGCCGAAGCGCAGATCAAGAAAAATGAAACGATGTTCACGCAGCTTTTCCAGAATGTTCCGATAGCAGTTGTGCTGCTTGATGAAAATGGAAAAGTAAATCAGGTGAACCAGGGCTTTCAGCAGATGTTTGGTATCGACATGCACGAATTGAAGGGTAAGAATCTGAATGACTATATCGTGCCGGATCATTTGCAGAATGAGGGTATTGACCTCAATAATCTGATCACTTCTAATAAGGTCGTGAGACTTGATACAATCCGACGCCATCGCGATGGACGACTCGTCAACGTCATTCTGTACGGAGTACCGATCATGCAGGAGAATCAGACGATTGGGATCTACGGCGTGTACATTGATATCACAGACCGGATGAAGGTGGAGGATGAGCTCAAGATTCGCAATGCTGAGCTTGACAATTTTGTTTATAAAGTTTCACATGATCTCCGCGCGCCGCTGTCTTCGATCCTTGGTTTGGTGAACCTTGCAAAGTTGCCAGGGAACACAGACGATCCGGTTGAATACATCGAGATCATAGGCAGCAAGGTGGAACATCTCGATCACTTCATAGGAGATGTATTGAGTCATTCCAAAAACCTGAAGATGGAAGTGACGATCAGCAAAGTGGATTTCTCACAGGTGATTGATCGCACTTTCAATGACCTGAGTTACCTGGATGGCGCGAATGATATTGCGCGTAGTGTAAAAGTTGATGGGATCGACTTCTATAGTGATCCGTGGAGGATTTCTGAAATATTCAGAAACCTTATTTCGAATGCGATCAAGTACAGGCAAACCGACGGTGTTCGCTCGGAAGTAAATATCAAGGTTCATGTTGATCATTTGAGAGCGGAGATCAGCTTTGCGGATAACGGAATCGGTATTGACGAAGCGAATCTTAACAAGATATTCGAAATGTTCTACAGGGCTACTGAACAATCCGATGGTTCGGGGATAGGCCTGTATATTGTGAAAAATGCGGTGGACAAACTCGGTGGACAGATCACAGTCTTATCGAGACCGAAAGAAGGGACGCGATTCAATATCATTCTTCCGAACCGTATTAAAACTATCATTACAAAAATTACTCCTATAGCAGTTGAACAGGGATGACGATCATAGAAGTTAAAGAGCCCGCGCAGGCCAGAGAGTTTCTCATGTTGCCGGTCCGTCTTTACAAGAATGAGCGGAATTGGATCCGGCCTCTCGACAAGGATGTAGAAAATGTTTTTGATCCGGAGAAGAATAAAGCTTTCCGTCATGGAGAGTGTATCCGGTGGATCCTCACGGATGGAGCTGGCTCAACAATCGGACGCGTTGCTGCTTTCGTGAATAAGAAGACCGTTTCGAAAGGCAACGACCAGCCTACTGGCGGAATGGGTTTCTTTGAATGCATTGAAAACCAGGACGCGGCATTTCTTCTGTTCGACACCTGTAAGAAGTGGCTGGAGTCAAAGGGGATGGAAGCAATGGATGGTCCTGTCAACTTTGGTAGCCGTGATCGTTGGTGGGGTCTGCTGGTGGAAGGTTTCGAGCGCGAGCCGAATTATCAATGCACTTATAATTTCCCGTACTACAAAACTTACTTCGAAGAATACGGCTTTCAGGTTTATTTCTATCAACTCACATTCGCCCGAAAAGTAAAAGATCCTTTGCATAAGCGACTTGCAGAGAAAGCTGCCCTCATCGCCCGTGATCCCGACTACACGTTCCGTTACCTGCGCAAGGACGAGATGCCGAAACTGGCGGAATATATTCATCACGTTTATAACAACGCATGGGCTAACCGCTCGGAGAATCCTGAGCTGACACTCGCGCAGGCTCAATTGATGGTTAAGCAAATGAAGCCCATCATGGACCGAAAGCTCATCTATTTCGGATTTTACCAAGACGAACCCATCAGTTGTTTTATTTCGCTCCCCGAGCTGAATCAAATATTCAAGTACGTCAATGGAAAGCTTGACTGGCTCGGGAAGGCTAAGTTCGTTTGGCATACGTTCACAAAGACCAATCGCAAAGCATTTGGGATCCTGTTTGGAATTGTGCCGGCCCATCAGGGTAAGGGTGTTGACGGGGCGATGATCGAAAACGCCAGAGGCGTTCTACAGGAAAAGTACGACCGGTACGACGAATACGAGATGAACTGGATCGGCGATTTTAATCCAAAGATGATTAATGTAGTGGAGCAGGTCGGCGGTTTTGTTTCTAAGCGACACGCCACGTACCGGAAGATTTTCGATCCTTCCAAGCCGTTCAGGCGGGCACCAATTCTTAATTAGATTCTATTTTTTCAAGGATTTTTACTCGAAATGGATTCCAGGCTGGATTTCGTCGGGTGATCTATAAACTTCCTTTGTGAAAGGCTGTTTAAGCAGTAAGTTCGCGTAATTTATGAAGACGAAAACCGGCGTTTTATTAGTGAATCTGGGCACTCCAGATAGTCCGTCTGTTTCAGATGTCAGGTCCTACCTTTCACAATTTCTGAACGATCCCCGTGTCATCGATATCCCCTGGTTGTGGCGCAAACTTCTCGTCAATTTGATCATTGTTCCTTTTCGGGCGCCAAAGTCAGCGAAAGTGTACCAGAAACTCTGGACAGACAAAGGTTCGCCACTGCTGTATTACAGCGAAAGGGTGAAGGAGTTGTTGCAGACCGAGCTTGGTGAACTTTATGATGTGCACCTTGCGATGAGGTACAAGAATCCATCTATCCCTGATGTACTGGAGCGGATGAGAAAAAATAATTATGGGCGTATTATTGTATTGCCGATGTTTCCTCAATACTCATCTGCAGCAACAGGATCGGCATTGGACGAAGTGATGCGGGTGATACGCAAGTGGTGGGTGATCCCCGAGATACGGATGGTATCACAGTACTACGCGCACCCGCTGTATTTACAGGGATATGTTGAGCGCGCCGCGAAATATAATCTTAATGAGTACGATCATGTCTTATTCTCCTATCACGGTTTACCTGAGCGCCAGGTAGACAAGGTGTATGATGACGGTTTATGCGCGGATCATAACTGCGAGAACGAAGTGACTGAAGAGAATATATTCTGTTACAAAGCGACGTGCTATGCAACGACAAGGCTACTCGCAGAACGGCTTTCTATTCCGCCTGAACGATATACTGTTTGTTTTCAATCCAGACTTGACAAGAAGTGGCTCACACCATTTTCAGATGAAGTTGTCGAACAGTGCGCGAAGAAGGGAATGAAAAAGATACTCGTTTTTTCACCAGCCTTCACCGCCGACTGTCTTGAGACTATCATTGAAATTGGCGATGAGTATCAGGAAATATTCACGCACCATGGTGGTGAGAAGGTCCAGCTAGTGGAAAGTCTGAACGACCATCCTGTTTGGATTCAGTGTCTGAAAGATATTGTGGTTAACGGCTAACGCGCGGGAAACTTCCCTGTTCATACGATCTCCGGAGCACCCATCTATTCATGCTCCATATCCCGCAGCTCAATTTCAAGGGCTTTGGTGCTGATAATTATTTCATTCAATGAAAGCGCCAGACTGACGAGAAGTAAGATGAGACTCATTCCGAACATTGTGAAAGCCCACGGTTGATGTTCAAGATAAAAGAACAGCATCGAAAGGACGCACAGGAAAAAGCTCACGATACCGCAGGCTTGCATCTGCTTCACAAGAACGAGTCGTTTCCGTAAATTCTTGATTTGTAATCGGATGATGTCCTGCTCCTCGGGAATTTGCTTATACCTCGTATGCAGATTTCGGATTAATGTCGCCAATGCAAGAAATCTGTTGGTGTAGGCCAGCATCAGCAAAGTGATTGCCGGGAAGAGTAAGGCCGGGGTGTTTATGGAAATGTCCATGATTAATGTAGTTTCTGTAATCTGCGGAGAGACTTAGAGGCCCACGCTGTGACTCCAACCACACTGAGTGAAACACAGCTCCCAATAATCACGGCCCGTACTGCTCCAAAAATTCTGGCCGATGTACCGGAATAAAACATCCCTAATTCATTTGATGAACCAATGAAAATATTATTTACCGCTGACACGCGGCCCTTCATGTTTTCCGGTGTCAGTGTCTGGAGGAGTGTGGCACGGATAATCACACTCACGCAATCAAAGGCCCCGCTCAGCACGAGAATGGAGAGCGACAGCCAGAAGTTTCGGGACAGCGCAAACATCATCATACAAACTGCATATCCCGCGACAGCGAGAAAGAGTTTCTTGCCGACATTGCGCTGAATAGGGTTGTGAGTAATATAGAAAGCCATCATCAGCGCACCTGTAGATGGCGCCGCCCTTAGGAACCCAAGTCCCACTGACCCAACTTTTAGTATTTCATCTGCAAAGATAGGGAGCAATGCAACTGCACCTCCGAACAAAACCGCGAACAAATCCAGAGAAATGGCGCTGAGAATAATTTTGTTCTGAAACACGAACCGGAGGCCGGCTTTAATTTTTTCCCGAACACCTTCTTCAGTTGTAGATGGAGGAACGGGTTTGTTCGCCACCATCAGGATGAGTACCAATGCGGCGAGAGTGAGCGCGACGTCTATGGTATACGCAGTGTTTAAACCGATGGCAAAAAGAAAACCTCCAAGCGCCAAACCAGTGATGGAGGCCGTTTCCCACAAGGTGCTGTTCCATGTCACGGCGTTTGTATAAAGATCGCGAGGAACGAGTTGCGGCATAAAAGAAAATATCGCGGGTGAAAGGAACCCTCTCGCGATCCCGCTGATAAAGATTACGGCATAGATCGGGAAAACACCATTGTCTATGATGTGATTACCCAGGTCACTCGAAAAGAGGAGCAGACACGATGAGCAGAATAGCAGCGTTGAGATACACGCGACGATGATCTTCTTCCGCTCCAGAACATCCGCCACGTGGCCGGCGTATAGCGAAACCGTTATTGATGGCAGCGCTTCCGAAAGGCCAATGAGTCCGAGGGAGAACGGATCATGCGTTAAGGTATACACCTGGAATGCAACGACGACCGATTGAATCTGGATAGCAAGTGTGACGCAAAACCGGGTTGCAACAAAGAATCGGAAATCGCGAATCTTCAAGGCATCGTAGGGACCCATAGGATTGCTCATACGTCCGTCAGAAGCTTTTCGACTGCTTTAATTGCGGAATTGGTCCGCTCCCCACCAGAGCCGGTGATTACTATGAATGGCACCTGCTGGTTCTCCATCTCGCGTAGATACATTTCATAAAGCTCCTGTCGTTTATGGGGATGCTCACGTTGCGGGTCTTCTATCCAGGGGATATCAATATTGGTCAGGAGATATAAATCGTAATGTCTCTGGTCTATCAATTTCAGAATATCGGGGTGAGTGCTTCCATACTTGAACTCACTCCAAACCTTGATGACGTATAGATTGGTGTCGCAGAACAACACCTGATCAGCACCTCGTGAAGCCTCGTCCTCCAGCTTTAACTGGCCGCGTGCTATGGTAAGGAGATCATTTTCATTGTAAGGTCTGCTCAGGCCTTCGAGAAACTCGCGCGCGTATTCACGAACCCACACTGTTTTAAAATGATCGGCCAGGAAGGCGGACAGCACCGATTTCCCCGTGCATTCCGGTCCTACTATTGCAACCTTAATAATACTCCGGTCCTGGGCTGGATTCATGAGGTCGAAAAATCGCTCATCCTCCAGAGCTAACCAAATTTCTTTAGAAATAATACATCGGGCGGCCAGGGTAGCATATTGCGGCGAATTCTTTCCTTTGAACTGATTATCTTCGTAAGATTGGTTACCCTTGTTGAAATTTGATTATCAATAATTTGCGATCCTAACCTCGTGAAACGGAGAAAAGCATTACAGCAAATAGGCGCCGGATTGTCGGCTGGACTTGTCCTTCCATGGCTTTCATCCTGCAAAGACGATGAGCCCGGGCCTGAGATAAAATATGGAGGAGTGGTGGGCATCATCGGCGCCGGCGCTGCCGGACTATTCGCTGGTGACTACCTGATCAACAAGGGAATCAAAGTTCAGATCTTCGAAGCGTCTCAGAGGATCGGGGGTCGCGTGCGTGTGCTCCGTCCGTTCGATACACCCGGCGCTGGTTTGTGGTTCAATGAAAACGCGAAACTTAGCAGTGACTTTCCCGTCGAACTTGGAGCAGACCGGATACTCGGCGACGAGAATTCACGCTGGCATAAATTCGTCAAGCAACAAAGCTATCTAACGTTTCCCCTATCCGCAGACGTACCTGATCAGTATTGGATCAATGACGCTTTGATAGATGCGGAAACTGCCAGTGCTATTCCTGCTTTTCAGAATTCCTCAACGTTCCTGAATAATCTCGGAACACTCACCGGTTCTTCACAAACCGTACAACAAGCGATCGCGGGATCCGGAATCGATGCGTCTATGCATGGAGTGCTTGAGGGATGGATCGCGAACCAATACGGCACGACCAATGATCGTCTTGCTGTCAACGGACTTGCGGAAGCGCAAAACCTCCGCACACGGAGCAGTGATTCATACCTTCTGGATCACAATCCGATGGCTGATGTTTTGATTGGTAGCTTCATCAAAGCTTCCGACAATGTCCAGCTTAACATGGTTGTTAAACAGATCGACTATTCAGGTGATAAGGTGATCGTGACCGGTGAAAAACAGAAAGGTTCGTCAACGGAAGTATTCACAGCTACTTTCGATAAAGTCATCATTACAGTACCGGTCTCCATTCTTAAGAGTGGTGATATCACATTCAATCCCCCTTTACCTTCAGGAAAGGTGAGTGCTATGTCGAACATCGGAATGGATTCCGCTATTCGCGTCATGCTGGATTTCAGAAAGAAAATATGGGACTCTGATTTCAAGAGTATTTATGGCGGAGCTAAAGGAACTGAGTATTTCAATCCCGGTTCCGGCGGGCGGAGTGATGTTGCGCGTACCCTTAGCGTTACATTGTCAGGTAAACGTGCGGAAGATCTTTCATCACTTGGTGTCGACATCATCCCTGAATTACTTTCAGAGCTTGACGCAATGTTTGATGGTCAGGCCACTCCGAATGTGCGGCGTGATACAACGGCCGCGGCAGACTACATCGCAGTGGTGCAGGATTGGGGGAAGGAACCTTTCATCCGCGGAAGCATGTCTTATCTTAAAACAGGTGGCACTAAGAACCATCGTGTTACATTAGGCGCACCGGTGGGAGACGTACTCTTTTTTGCAGGTGAGGCTACGGATGCAGAAGGAGAAGCCGGTACATTAAATGGTGCATTGCAATCAGCGGAACGTGCTGCACAGGAAGTGGTTTCTTCGATCACCGGCGCTTAATAGTGTGTGAGAAGTTCGCGTGTCAAAATATAGATTCCACTTGCGAGCACAAACCAGCCAAATGCTTTCCTCAACTTCAACTGAGAAACTTTTCCGTTGAGATAATTCCCGATCAATATTCCTGAAGTCGCCAGTGCGGTGATGATTAGGAGAAAGGGCCATTCAATCGCATAGTTCATCACGTCTCCAGCGAAACCCAGGAGAGAATTAATGGCAATGATCAACAACGAAGTACCTACTGCTGTCTTGAAGGGAAGCCCGGTGAGTAACACCAGTGCAGGGATGATGAGGAAACCACCGCCGGCGCCAACAAGACCGGTAAGAAAGCCGATCAATATTCCTTCGACGATCACCAGTGCTGTTCTGGGGTGTTCTACCATTTCAGGTACGATGGATCTTTTTCGGATCATCGATACTGATGCGAGGATCATCAGCACTGCAAAAATTCCTAAGAGTAAAAGTCGTTTTGTAATGGGTACGTCTGCAACGAAGAAAAGGTCCGGGATGGCAGGGACGATCCATTTCCGTGTAGAAAAAATGCTGATGACTGAGGGAATTCCGAACAATAAACCAGTATCAAGACGAATAAGTTGTTCGCGATACTTTGGAATAGCTCCGGCAAGGCTGGTCACACCTACAATGAAGAGCGAGTAAGCTGAAGCGGTGACAACGTCAAGCCCAAAGATGTAGACCAGAATTGGAATTGAGAGGATAGATCCACCACCACCGAGCAGGCCAAGCACAATGCCGATGAGAACGGACGCTATGTAACCGATCCAATCCATTGTTGATACTGGTGAAAATACATACCAGCCACGGCGGGCTGCCGATCACCGATCATATCCGGTTGAATTCCACAATGAATGCGTCCGGATATTTTTGTTTGAGTTCGTTTCGAAACACCTCCGCCTTGGCACGGGAAGTAAATTTGCCAAGGATCAACCCGTAGTATTTTACACCATTAATTACTTTGACCTGTACGGTGACCTCTTTCTTGTATGAGTTCTTCAAATTCTCCGCGATCCGCATGAGATTCACGAGCTCCTGGTAGTTGCCGATCTGAACTCCAAATCCGTTTGGATTAAGCCGCTCAATTCTGAAGTCATAGAACTCTTTCTCATCCACAGCCACGTGTTCTATTCTCTTTCCAGGTTCAGAAACTTTGCCATCACCCGGGTCGATTACTTCAAGCTTCACCTCTGCGATCCCCTGGTTGACAAATCCCAGCTTCTCCGCAGCGGCTTTTGAAACGTCGACGATGCGACCCTCAACATATGGACCGCGATCGTTGATAATTATCTCGACTGATTTATCATTCTGGAGGTTGGTAATCTTCACCTTGGTGCCGAAGGGCAGTGTTTTGTGTGCCCCCGTAAGTTTTTTCTTTCTGTATTTCTCTCCGCTGGCTGTTTGAACCCCTTCGAACTTATCAGCGTAAAAGGAAGCTTTCCCGGTTTGGACCTGGGCGAACGAAGCACCGGAAATAAGGACAAAAAGGGCCAACAGGACGATGTTTTTCATTCAAGGGTGGGTTAAGGATGCGCGATCAAGTTTAGTGCGCTCTGCAATTAGGCCCAATTTTAAACGTCCTTTGCCAGAGTTCCAAATGTTTTGAGGGGCGCGATCATTACCGAAATGATTCACGTATCTCAAAACTGATTTGCAACGTGATTGGTTAATTCAATGGGAAGGACTACCTTTGCCCGGCAAATAATGGATCGTAATATTATTTGCCATGGTACCCGATAATTCCAAATTCCTCTTTGAGGCCCTCACGTACGACGACGTCCTTCTTGTTCCGGCTTATTCAGAAGTAGTTCCCCGCCAGACGGATACGTCCTCCTACCTCACAAAAAATATAAAGCTTAATATCCCGATCGTGTCCGCGGCGATGGATACGGTCACTGAAGCCGACCTTGCGATCAGCATTGCGCTTGAGGGTGGACTGGGTTTTATTCATAAGAACATGACCATCGAGCAACAAGCCGAGCAGGTTCGCAAAGTGAAACGCTCCCAGAGTGGTCTTATCCTCGACCCCATCACATTGGAAGTTCACTCCACCGTTCGCGACGCAGTCAAGATCATGCGCGAATACCGGATTGGTGGAATTCCGGTGGTCGATGAGAACGGCAAACTTCTTGGCATCATCACAAACCGTGATCTCCGGTTCCAAAAGGAGATGGATGTTGCAGTGGAAACCATCATGACAAAGGACAACCTTATCACTGCGTCAAGTGGGATCACATTGGATCAGGCAGAGGATACGTTGAAGAAATACAAGATTGAAAAACTACCTATCGTAGATAAGAGTGGCAAACTCACTGGGTTAATTACATTCAAAGACATTCAAAAGAAGAAAAACAAGCCGAATGCATGTCAGGACCAGTATGGTCGTCTGCGTGTAGGGGCTGCGATAGGTGTCACTCCGGATATTATGGAACGCATCGACGCGTTGAAGATCGCTGGCGTTGACGTCATTAGTATTGATACGGCGCATGGTCACCAGGTTAATGTTCTTAATGCGACGAAAAATGTGAAGAAGCGTTATCCTGAGCTTGACCTTGTCGCTGGAAATGTGGCAACAGGTGAAGGAGCGCTTGCCCTTGTAAAGGCAGGAGCCGATTGTGTGAAGGTTGGTGTCGGACCTGGAAGCATTTGTACTACGCGTGTAGTGGCAGGCGTTGGGCTTCCGCAGCTCTCTGCGGTATACGAAGCTGCGAAAGCGGTTAAAGGAACTGATGCAAAGATCATCGCTGATGGAGGAATTCGTTTCTCCGGAGATCTTGTAAAAGCAATTGCCGCGGGTGCAGACTGCGTCATGATTGGTTCGATGCTAGCAGGAACAGAAGAAGCTCCGGGTCAGGTTGTGATTTATGAAGGAAGAAAGTTTAAGACATATCGTGGAATGGGCTCTCTCGAAGCAATGGGGGATGGATCAAAAGACCGCTACTTCCAGGATGTCGAAGATGACGTCAAGAAACTTGTACCGGAGGGAATTTCAGGACGCGTTCCTTACAAAGGCCTGGTGTCTGAAGTGCTTTATCAAATGGTTGGGGGATTGAGAGCAGGTATGGGATACTGCGGATCACCCGACATTCCAAGATTGAAGGAAGCAAAATTTGTGAAAATCACCTCAGCTGGAGTCATTGAAAGTCATCCCCATGATGTAACAATTACACGTGAAGCACCAAACTATAGCAGAAAATAGTTAGATTGCGGCGGCTTAAGATTTTTTGATGATCCGAGGCGGCCTAACCTATCTACTCGTAATACTACTTACGCTTTCCTCCAGCGCGCAGTCGCTGTTTTTCGAGGATTTCGAAACCGAACCCAACGGGGCCACCAACGGCACCGCTACTGGTACGCCAGGCGGAACGTGGTCCGCAGCATATTCCGGATCGGTATTCTACGTTCAGAATAATGTTTTCAGGATCAACAGCAGCGCTGGTCTATGGACGTCGAGTAATATTGACATTTCAGGAAAAGGGTATGCTATTCTAAGCCTGGATTTTGGCAGCGTCGGCCTTTTTGGCAACAACGATTTCATAAGGGCATACTATGTGGTTGATGGAGGTAGTCCGGTTATGTTTGGAGAATTTCGTCCCTCCCTCGTGGCGGTTGAGGGACAGGCAAGCGCGATTGTATCAGGGAGCACGCTGCAGATAATTATACAAGGGCAGGAAAATTCTTTCTTAGGCGTGTATCTGGCCTTCGATAATGTAATGGTTACTCCTGCGGATGTTCTATATAGCCGCAAATCCGGAACCTGGACTGATGTGACTGGAGGGTTCGATGGAAGCGGGATGTGGTCGACGGAAAGAACGGGCAGTCCGGCCTGCGGATGCGTCCCACTTAACGATGTTGTTGCGGTCATTCAAAACGGTCATACCGTAACCATTCCGACAAGCCAGACCGCGACAGGTGGCAGTGGAACTCCGAATCTTGCGCCGGGAGCGGTTGATGTTGAAAGTGGCGGCGTGTTGCAATTCAATACATCAGGAGTAACGCTAGGGATACAGGAAGGTCTCTTTCGCGTGAGAGGTGGCGGGACTGTCAATAGCAGCGGGGCTGGAGTGACGGGAGAAACCATCGCATTCAACGGCGATGTTCCAGCCGGTACGTTTACCGTCGATCCGGCGGGTACCGTTACCGTTGAGAATGTTTCGTTCAACACCAACAACACACATTTCCTAAACGGGGGAGGATCACTCAATATACAGGGCGACCTTCGTATGAACGCGTCAGGTATGTCTTTGACGAATAACATTGCCTCGGTAATCGATGTTGGACGGATTCATTTCGTCACAGGCGCGAACAATTCTTCTTTCACGACCACTGAATCTATAAATGCAGGCAGATTGTTCTTTGATGGCAACAATTCGTCGTTAACAAATTCTGGAACGCTGATGGTCCAGGATATTGTCGTGAATAACAATAATGATGACGATAACAGCATTACCAATACAACATCAGGTGTGATCAACCTGACTTCTACTGGCAACTCCATATCCGCTGGTAGCGCAGACCTCGGTATTTACAACGCCGGATCCGTGACACAACTGGGTAATTTTACAGGCCTTGTCACCGGATGCGATTTCGTCAATCAGAATGGCGGCACCTGGCGTTGGCAATTGAATAATAATACCATCCCGACCAATTTTGCGGTAGCGATGGATTGTGGTACGGCAGGCAATACATTCTATTACGATGGGACAGGCAATCAGAATATCGGCGCAATCACCTATCAGAACCTTGTTCTTGCTTCAGGTGGAAACAAGAGTTTGTCCGCCGCTCTAGATGTCAATGGAAATCTGACGATAGAGAATGCCACACTTGCCGGAGGCACCAATGGGATGGACATAGAAGGAAATGTGGCAATCAATGGCACCGGTGTTTTGGACGGTACCGGGAACATCTCGGTGGGAGGCAGCTGGTCTGCCATAGACGCAGCCTCCTTTACAGAGGGAACCAGGACAGTCACGTTTGATGGTGGTTCCGCAGCAACCATCGCGAATGCCTCCGGCCTCGAAACGTTCTCGCGCATGACGATAAATAAATCAGCGGCTGGAAATACTGTTACCATGCAGAGCGATGTCTCGGTGGCACAGGTGCTCACTTTAACCCGTGGAAGGTTATTTCTGGAAGGGAACGCGTTGACACTGAGTAGTAACGTGGTAGGAGCACTCAGCGGCGGCAGCGGGAATAGCTTTGTTGTCAGCGAAACAACGGACGCGCCATACGGCAGGATCATCCGCGCAACTGCGAATGCGGCAGGAAACTTTGTGTTTCCGTTTGGAACTGCTTCGGGAAATTATGTTCCTTATGGTTTTAATAAAGCAGCTACAACTTCCGGAGGGACTGTTTCGGTAGCCACTTATTCCACACCAGCCAATAACCTTCCTTATCCAGCCACTGTCGGGCATGTGGCCGATGGTTCAGGCGCCGACCAGAGTGCGCAGGTAGTAAATCGTTTCTGGATGATCAACACAACGGGCCCGGCTTCGATGAATGCCGCCCAAAGTTTCGGCTTTGTTACCGCCACCGAAGCTTCAGGCGTGTTGAATCCAAAAGCTGCACAACGATGGAACGGAGTGGATGGATGGGGTGCCAAAGTGGGCAATTCCTCTGCAAATCCATTTTTACTTACCGATCAGCAAATGGCGGGATCTTCGATTTGGGTTCTGGTTTCGAACTCAATCACACTTCCGGTTGAATGGCTTGAATTCGACGCGAGATTGAAAAACCATGAAGTAGAAGTGTCGTGGAAAACCGCGATGGAATCCAATAATGACTATTTCACAGTCGAACGCGCTCAGAATATTGAACAGTTTGAACCTGTTGCGGTCATTTCCGGAAAAGGGAATACAACAACCACAACCAGCTACTCTATCGTTGATCCGAACCCTATGTATGGCGTTTCCTACTATCGCGTCAAGCAAACTGACTTTGATGGAACCGTAACCCATTCGGGCCTTCGGAAAGTCGTTTATGAAGGGCCGGAGTTCGCCTCGCTCTCTGCGTATCCCAACCCCTCAGATGGAAAAATGGTAACGTTCAGTATCCGTGGCTTAAAGGAGGTTGATAACGTGCTTATTGAAATCATTGACAGCAAAGGGGTCGTCGTCTGGAGCAGACCTTTCACGGTTCGTTCGACCGGGTACCTGGAAGAAGCCGTATCGCTGGACAACCTTCCCTCCGGGCTGTACATTGTTCGGGCGGGCCACACCCCGTACATGACCATAAAGTTCATTGTCAAATAATCTGCTGAGAATTCATATAATTGTAAGCCAATCACGCGATTGGCTTATTTTTTTCCCGATTTCGCTCATTTGTGAGGACTAAAGCCATAATTCGACTGCTTTTTACCCTTGGTGTCGTCACCTGGCTGGCCCTCGTTTTCACGGATATTTCCATTGTCTTCAGCTCGGTCAGCGGCAACGTAAAACAGGAGGTGCCGCTCTGGATCCCGGATTTCCTGCTGGGGATGTTCATTCTTTCAGTTTTTTACTACTACAGACTTAAAGTTGATCGCGATGAACTGCTGAATTTCGTCGACCTGCTTTGGCGCGTATTCGCCACCGGCCTTATCGCCACTGTCGTTTCCCTGAGTTTTCGGCTTTTCGAGTACCTCATGGGAAATACGAAGCTGACCAATCTTATCGTCTTCCGTGATTTTATCTACCTCGTCAACCTCGGATTGATGATCGGCTTCGTGCTGATGGCGTTCACCGCGTGGAAGAGGCTTATCCTTTATCAAAAATCAAAATGGCTCTTGCGCCTTTGGGCTTTCTTTGAAATCGGTTTGCTGTTCACTTTGCTATACGACAGCCTTCACCTTCCAAGGATTGAGTGGCTATACGTGACAATGCTCAGCACACTTGTCCTTACCGGCCTGGTGCTTTCCGGAAATATGAAGTGGGTAGCCTACCTCAACTTCCGGCAAAAATGGACGAGTCTTTTGCTCTTGTTGCTCACGATTTTCTACCTGTTATACATACTCTTCACTAATAGCAGTCTCGCAGACGACCTGGCTACACGCACACAAAACTTCACAAACTACAACACTCATCTCTTCCTGATTTGCGTGCTCGTGTTTGTCACGATGTACAGCATCTTCTCTTTCCTGGTAATCTTGTTCAATCTTCCAACGACATCGGTCTTTGAACAAAAGCTGGAAGAGGTCGTGAACTTTCAGCGCATCAGCCAGTCGATACAGACAGAGCAAAGTGAAGAAAGTGTTTACAACATCCTACTCGA
The DNA here is from genome assembly GCA_023431285.1 of Bacteroidota bacterium. Classification (GTDB taxonomy): domain Bacteria; phylum Bacteroidota; class Bacteroidia; order Cytophagales; family Cyclobacteriaceae; genus Ohtaekwangia. The sequence goes on along the minus strand of JAEYXN010000213.1, from coordinate 15,064 downwards.
AGCTTCAGTGAGCACTGTCTTTGCTGACGCGGCGTGGCTTGAGATCAATGACCCTTCCAACGGGCACAAGTTTTACACTTATAAAACCACCGAGAAGGAGGCGCATGAGATTACGGAGCACCTGAAAAATCTGCACATCAAAGGAGTGTTGGATCAGGGCAGTGACAAAACAAAGAACCTCAGTAAGCACCTGTCCACCTTACGTGGATCTCGTTTCCGTTCCATTCTCGCCTTTCCAATTTTTGTTAAAGGAGATAACATCGGAACGCTTGCACTACTACGAGAGCTGCCCGAGGGTTTCAACAAGGAGATGACCAAGATCGTCTCGACGTTTGCCAACCAGGCCGGCATCTCTATCGAGAACTTCCGTTTAATGGAAGAGGCGCTGCATAATGAACGCTATAAGGAGGAACTAAAAATTGCGAAGAATGTTCAGAAGAGTTTGTTGCCCGACATTCTGCAGCAGGATGATCATTTCGATATAGCTGCGTTCTCTGAATCCGCTGATGAAGTTGGGGGTGACTACTACGACACTATCCGCATCAGCGAAAATGTCGTCGCGCTCATTATCGCCGATGTTTCAGGAAAAGGAACTACGGCGGCGTTTCATATGTCTCAGATGAAAGGCATCTTTCATAGCCTGGCCCAGATCGACATAGAGCCCGATGAATTTATGAACCGCGCGAATCAGGCACTGGTGTATTGCCTTGAAAGAGGGTCATTTATTTCGGCCACTTATTTTACCCTGAACAGCGAAACACGGAAAGTACGATATGCCCGCGCGGGGCATTGTCCGGTCCTTTATTACTGTGCGGCTTCAGGCAAAGCGGAATACTTAAAGGATAAAGGTATTGCGCTGGGGATGGTTCGAAACAAGAGTTACAAGAATTTCATCCAGAACAATGAATTCGCCTATGCGTCAGGCGACATTATGGTGCTATATACGGATGGGATAACGGAGGCGAAGAATGATAAGGGAGACGAATATGGATACGAACGTCTGACGGAGGTGATTATGGATTCGAAGGAGTTGTCGCCGAAGGAAATTCAGGACCGGATCATAGAGTCACTCTATGAGTTTTCAGGAACTACTAACATCAATGACGACTACACTACGATGATTGCGAAGTTCAGATGAAATAGTTCCCCTTGAGAACTCTTTTTGGCGAAAAAATGGCGCTGAAACGCATGGGAAAAGGATGATTTATAACAGGAACAATAAAACTTAAATAACGTTAAAACCTATGATCCACATTAAGAGATTACAGGAAGATGGGGCAGATGTCCTTGTGTTGATCGGCGAGATTGATGCAAGCTCTTCCATCGAGCTGGACCTCGCCATTGCCAAGAGCGTTGGAGAAGGATATTCCAAGATTCTCATCGATTGTAGTTCCCTTGAGTACATCTCTTCTGCCGGACTGGGTGTTTTCATGTCGTACATCGAGGAATTTAAGGACCGGGGAATACGGATGGTTCTTTTTGGAATGAGTGAGAAGGTCGCCAACACTTTCAGTATTCTTGGGCTGAATGAGTTGTTGATGATCGGGAGAGACAAGGTTGAAGCAAAGCAGATGGTCAATGAAGTATAAGCATAAAGTTGGGTGCAGCATAGAGAATCTGAAGGGCGTCCGGGATTTTATCCGGGTGTCCCTGAAGAAGCATGGCATTGCTGATCTGGTGGTGAGTGAGATCGTCCTTGCCCTGGATGAGATGTGCTCTAACCTCATGATCCATTCACACCACTGCAACCCTGAGGAAATGTTTGAGATCCATATCCAGGTCGAAAACAATAAGCCTCTTGTTTTCGAGTTAATAGATGACGGAACCGTATTCGACATCAATCAATTCACTGAACCTGCATTGAATAATATCATTCATGAAAAAAGAAAAGGCGGATTGGGAATTCGCCTCGTAAAGACGATCATGGATAAGATCGAGTATGATAAGCTCCGCGGCCGAAACGTGTGCCGCCTGACGAAAACTCTCTAGCCTAAACGTTTTTTATATTATGACCGCCCGCGCTCTTGTTGTAATCATCCTGTTCACATTCTCAATCCACGCAAACGCTCAGTCACGCAAATCCGCAAAACAGGATGCGTCCACGCTTCTGTTTTCGGTGAACAAAAAGCCCACGAGCACCAACGAGTTTATTTATCTGTACAAGAAAAATCACCAGGATCCGGACAATGACTTCACCGATGAAAAGATCAACGAATATCTGACCCTCTACATCAATTTCAAACTGAAAGTGGAAGAGGCAAGACGCCGTGGAATGGATACCACCGCTGCCTTCCGGAAAGAATTTAACCAATACAAGGAAGAACTTCGCAAGCCCTATCTTCCTGGAAACAATATGACCGACAGTCTGGTGCGGCTCACTTATGAGCGCATGAAAGAAGAGATTCATGCTGCACACATTCTTGTCACGATAGCACCGGATGCATCGCCTGCCGACACACTCAAAGCTTTCAATAAGATAATGGAGATTCGTAAACGCGTTCTCTCCGGTGAAGACTTTGGAGAAGTTGCCAGCAAGAGCTCTGAGGATCCTTCTGCACGATCGAACTCCGGCGACCTCGGCTACTTCACGGCCATGCAGATGGTTTACCCGTTTGAAAACGCTGCGTTCACTACACCTGTCGGACAAGTAAGTAATCCGGTGAGAACCCGCTTTGGTTATCACATTCTGAAGGTAATCGACAGGAGGCCCGCCCGTGGAGAAGTGGAGGTTTCACATATCATGATCAGGGCAGGAGAAGATAAGAGTGATGCTCAGGCTAAGAATATGATCTTCGACGTTTACAACGAGCTCCAGGCTGGCGGTAAGTGGGAGGACGTGTGCCGCCAATATTCGGAAGATCCAAGTTCCAAAGAGAATGGAGGAAAGTTACGTCCGTTTGGATCGGGAATGATGTCCAATGTACCTGAGTTTGAGCGTGTAGCCTTTGAGTTGGAGAAGCCTGGTGACATCTCTGATCCAGTGCAGAGTCAATACGGATGGCATATCCTTCGACTGGAAAGAAAAATCCCGCTCGCGCCATTAGAGGAAATCACTTCGAATCTCCGAAGCCGCGTCAATCGCGATGAACGATCCCAGATTTCAAAGCAAGCTTTACAAACCAAGTTAAGAAGAGACTTCAACTTCACTGAAGTTGCAGCGGCAAAGCAACGGATCCTGGGGTTCGCCGATACTACGTTGAAAGTAGCCGCATGGAAACGTGCTGGTGCTGTGAAAGCTGGTGACGTACTTTTCACTCTGAACGGCAAACAATTCTCCACAAAGGATTTCGCTTTGTATGTGGAGAAAAATCAAAGGCCGAATAGCCAGGATCCTCAAAGCTATATGGAGCATCTGTACAACGGCTTTATCGATCAGGAGATGATGAACATTCAGGAATCACGGATCAGAGAGAAAAATCCCGACTTCGGCTTTCTTTTGAACGAATACTACGAAGGCATTTTGCTTTTTGAGATCATGGAAAAGGAAGTGTGGAACAAGGCATCGGACGATTCTGTCGGGCAGCAACAGTATTTCAATCAAAACAGATCGAAGTACACAGCTAAGGACCGTGTGAAGGCAACGTTGTATTCGTCATCAAGCGAAGACCTTATGGAGAAGGTGCATGCGTTGCTGGTGGAGGGCGATGTTAAGAAGCTTCAGGATTTCCTTGTCCGAAACAGGATCAGGGCAGAGTCCGGATACTTTTCAAAGGACGATAAGGCTGTGCTGGGGGAAATCGAGTGGGCTGAAGGAATGTTCAGAGCCAAAAACAATGGATTGTACTATATTGCCTGGATTAAGGAGGTGTTACCCGCTGGTCTTCAGGGTTTTGACGAGGCAAGAGCGGCGGTGATCTCGGATTATCAGACTTTCCGCGAGGAAGAATGGCTTAAACAGCTTCGCCGGAAATACCCTGTGAAAGTAAATGAAAAGGGGAAAAAACTGGTGATTGAGGAGCTTCAGAAAATGAACAAGGTTTGAATCATCTAACTACATTATCAATCTTCCGAAGCGCGGCGCCCTTCGTCTTTCTCGTTTCAATCATCCTGTTTTCAGGATGTGGGAATCGAAATGAAGACAAAGAGGTCCAGCGCAAACCTGTGGCCCGGGTTGAAAATAACTATCTGTATCTTGACGAGCTGCCAGGTATTGCGCCTTCCGGTACGCCGCCGCAGGACAGTGCCCAAAGGATTGAAGCATACATCGACAGCTGGATCAAGAAACAATTGCTCATTGCTGAAGCTTCCCGCAAGATGAATATCAATGAGGCGCAGGTTGAGCGTAAGATCCTGGACTATCGGTACAGTATCATAGCGTACGAGTATCAGACTTACTATATCAAGCAGAAACTCGATACTGCCGTCTCCCTCAGTGAGATTGAGGATTACTACAAATCGAATATTGACAACTTCGTCCTGAAGCAGAATATCGTGCAGGCGACATTCATAAAAGTCCCAAAAACTGCGCCGCGCACGGAGAAAATCAAGGAAATGGTTCTTTCTCACAGGGACAAGGAGGAGCGGGAATTGAAGTCATACTGCCTGAGTTTTGCGGCTGCTTATCACCTGTCTGATTCGACCTGGATTGTATTTGACGATCTTGTCCGGAATTCGCCGCTGGCAGAATTTCCAAATAAAATTCAATTCCTTAAGGCGAATCCTTACTTTGAAACATCAGATGATAGCTATCTTTACTTTTTGAAAGTTGACAGCTACCGCATTACGGACAATACTTCTCCTCTCGAGTTTGTAAGGGACGAAATCAGGAACATTATTCTGAACAAACGAAAGGTCCAGCTGGCAAAGGCATTGGAGGATGAAGTATTCCGGGAGGCGGAGTCGGACGAAAGATTTGAGATATACAAGTGAATATGAAACTACTAAAGACGTTCGGAGGACTGATCGTGGGCCTCATGATAACGTTCGCGACTACATCATCGTCTGCGCAGGAAACCGGATTCGTGGTTGACGAAATAATTGCGAAAGTCGACAACTATATTGTTCTGAAATCTGAGCTGGAACGCGCTTATCAGGACTACATCACCAATGGAGGTTCGCCAGAGGAAAGAGTAAGATGTCAATATCTGGCGATGCTGATACGTTCCAAATTAATGATGGCCAAGGCGGAGATCGACTCTGTAGTGGTGCTTGACGCGGATGTCGATCAGAACACTCAGAGCCGGATGAGCATGATCCTTTCGCAGTCTGGCCGTACCGTCGACGAGCTCGAGGAAATTTATGGCAAGACGATGGAACAGATTCGTCTGGAGCTTCGCGATCAGATCCGTGAGCAAATGATCGTCTCCAAAATGGAAGACGAGATCACCAAGGACGTGAAGGTTACGCCGGCAGAGGTACGACGTTTCTTTAATGGCATCCCTAAGGATAGCCTTCCGTACTTTTCTGCATCTGTTGAAGTGGGTCAGATTGTAAAGATCGCGGAGGTTAACGAAGCACAAAAGAATGAAACCCGCGCGCAGCTTATCGGTATAAGAAATGAATTGCTCGCAGGAGCGGATTTTGCCACACTCGCCAGGAAACATTCAAACGACCCAAGTGTCATCAGCAACGGTGGAGATATGGGCTGGGTTGGTCGTGGACGAATGGTGCCGGAATATGAGGCTGTTGCTTTTAAGCTTAAACCCAATGAAATCTCAATGCCGTTTCAATCTGCATTCGGGCTTCACATTATGCAATTGCTTGAACGAAGGGGTAACGAATACCATTCACGTCACATCCTCATTTCGCCGAAGCCCTCGCAGGAAGACATCGACAATGCTTATCGGTTTCTTGACAGCCTGCGCACAAAAATTGTGAAGGACAGTATCAAATTCCAGAATGCGGCCAAGGAATTCTCGGATGATATCGCCACGAAATCAAATGGTGGCTACTTCAGCGATAATGACAATAATACCAACATTCTTGTCGACGAGCTCGATCCAATCATCTTCCTTACTGTCGATACAATGAAAATAGGTAATATTTCCAAGCCGGTTACGTATCGTACTGATGATGGAAAAGATGCCGTACGGATACTTTACTATAAGTCGAGGACAGCTCCGCATCAAGCTTCGCTGGCTCAGGACTGGACTCGTATCCAGGCAGCCACTCTTGGGCAGAAGAACGACAAGATATTGCAGCGGTGGTTTCAAAAGGCGCGCAAAGATGTGTTCATAAGCATCGACGCGAATTATGATTATTGTGGAATACTAGACGAGTAACCAATGACGAATTATGCATCGGATGTTGAGGCTGCAGATGACCTGGCAGCTTCTTATAAGACACTCACTAAGGAAATCTCCAAAGTAGTTATTGGTCAGGATGAAGTAGTGCGCCAGGTACTCACCGCTATCTTTTGTCAGGGACATTCGCTTCTCGTCGGCGTGCCCGGTCTTGCCAAGACTTTGCTGGTGCAGACAATTGCTACATCTCTTGAACTTGAATTCAAAAGGATACAGTTTACCCCCGATCTGATGCCCTCCGATATTGTGGGTGCTGAGACGATGGACAAGGAGCGTAATTTTAAATTCGTGAAGGGGCCGGTGTTCGCGAATATCATTCTTGCCGATGAGATCAACAGAACTCCTCCGAAGACTCAGGCCGCGCTGTTGGAGTCAATGCAGGAATATGCTGTGACAATAGCAGGTCAACGATATCCACTTCCGCGACCTTTCTTTGTACTGGCTACACAGAACCCGATTGAGCAGGAGGGAACGTATCCTCTGCCAGAAGCGCAGCTTGATCGATTCATGTTCAACATAATGCTCACTTATCCCTCCTTCAAAGAAGAGGTTGAGGTGGTGCGTATAACCACGTCGGACGAACCAAAAACGGTATCTAAGATTCTTTCAGGCGAACAGATCGCGTACTTCCAGCATTTGGTGAGACGTGTTCCTGTTCCTGATAATGTGATTGAATATGCTGTCGCGCTCGTTAACAAGACCCGACCATTAAACAACGGTCAGGCTAGTGCTCTCGCGACTGAATATCTTGAGTGGGGTGCGGGACCAAGGGCGTCTCAATTTTTGGTCCTTGGCGCAAAATGCAATGCTCTTCTTAACGGAAAATATTCACCGGACATCGAGGATGTGCAGGCCATTGCAAAGCCGGTTCTTCGTCACCGTATCGTGCGGAATTTTAAAGCAGAGGCTGAAGGAATCAGTGTTGATAATCTTATCGAAAAGATGATCTGATCAAGCCTGGGCTACCTCAAGGCGAAATCCTACACCGTGATAGTTCACAATTTGCAGCGACGGATCTTCGCGCAGATACTTCCTTAGTTTTGAAATAAACACATCGAGACTGCGGCCCATGAAATAGTCATCGTCACCCCAGATCTGAGTGAGGATCTCTTCTCTTTTCAATACCCGTTCCCGATTAAGACAAAGCATGCGGAGAACTTCCGCTTCTTTTTGCGTCAGCGATTTCTCATAGTCATCTTTCCGGATGGTGAGACGGGTGTAGTCGAAATTATACAGGCCAATGTTGAAGCAGTCAATCGCCCGTTCCGGTTGGGCAGTCCTGCGCAGAAAGACCTCTATCCGATAGTAAAGTTCCTCCAGGCTGAAAGGTTTAGTAATGTAATCGTCGGCGCCGGTTTGAAAACCTTCAAGCTTGTCTTCCATCATGGATTTAGCACTCAGGAAAATGATGGGAATATGCTTGTCTTTTTCACGGACCGATCTTGCAAGAGAGAAGCCATCCTTCCGCGGAAGCATGATATCAAAAATACAAAGGTGGTAAGCGTTCGAATTGAATTGTTGTTCACCCTCCTCGCCGTCTTTGCACCACGTCACGTCATATCCCTTTACGCTCAGGTTGTCCTTGATGACGAAGCCAAGGCTCGGGTCATCTTCTACCAAAAGAATTTTCTTTCCTGACGAATTCATCTTAAGATGTTTCTTTTAATTGAAAGGAAGATAAACGCTGAAAATACTGCCTTTACCAGGTTCACTCTGAACACTCACCTGTCCTCCATGGCCTTCAACGACAGTCTTCACGTAACTCAATCCAAGTCCGAACCCTTTTACGTCGTGCACATTTCCGGTAGGGACGCGGAAGAATTTCTGGAAGATGCGTTTTTGATTTTCCGCGCTGATACCGATACCGTTATCTTTTACCTCTACGGTGATTCCATCGGCGCTATCAATAGTGCGCACATAAATTTCAGCACAACCTTTACAATACTTCACCGCGTTCTCCAGCAGATTGTTAAACACATTAGTAAGGTGCAGCTTGTCTCCCGGGATTCGTGATTTCGATGCTTTCGCGTCGACTTCTACTTTTCCTGGTTTCTCACTCAACACCATAGATGTGTTATGTATTGCGTCCTGGATCACCTGGTGCAGATCGACCTGCTCTTTACGGAAACCGATATCTTCCTTGTCGAGACGGGCCATCTGCAGGACACGCTCAACGTGTTGCTTGAGACGAAGATTTTCCTTCTCTATGATGGTCGCGTAATTCTTGAGGCGATCAGGATAATTTATGATGTCAGGATTCTTCAGGACTTCCGTGGAGACGGCAATGGTTGAAATTGGTGTCTTGAACTCATGCGTCATGTTATTGATAAAATCCTTCTGGATTTCGGAGAGCCGTTTCTGTTTAAGAATTACGAAAAGGGCATACGCAAAGAATACAATTACCAGGAGTAGTACGATGGACGAAAACGACCATATTCCCATTTGGTTCAGCAGGTGGGCCTCCCTGTTAGGGAACTGTACGCCGAAGTGATATCCCTGGCTTGCCCACTTTGGAAAAGTCTTGCTCGTAGTTTTTTCCTTTGAAGTTTTGAGCGGCACATAATCGCCGTAGAGCATGCTCTGGCTGGTGCAGTCGTAAACACCGTATTCGAAATCGATGATGACGCCCCTTTTTTCGAATTCCATCTTCAGCAATGTCTCCAGCAGACTCGCGTCGAGCTCGCTGTTTACCATCACCACAAAATAATTGGTGGATAACTGCTTTACCGGATTTACGGCAGGCGCGGGAGTGTGATTGATCTCAAAGATCTGATGCGCGACATTGTTTAACGCATTATTGATAGTCCGTTCAAACTCGGCTTCTTTCATGTCGAACGCCCGCATCACCCAATAGATCTGGGTAACGGTGATCCCCGCAATGCAGATCGCCCCAAGAATGACAATTCGCCGGATGGTCGAGTTTTTCACGATACTAAATTACGATGAAAGGTAGAATGGGTGGAATATTTTAACAGGTCTTTAACAATCTTGGTTTCGTTCGGAAACCATTTTGCCTGTTTTGGAAACTATTTCTGTACCCCGGGAAAATTTCTTTTGCACGAACGATTCATTTTATCTCATTGCCGGTGAGTTCTGCCGGTCGCCGGGTAGTGGATGCGAGCTCGTAAAACCATTTGCAAATTTAACAGATGTGATCGTCAGGTTTGAAGGTGGTTTCAGATGAAAAATTTTGTTTACTAATCTAACTTATGAAGCGAATGCAAATTTTGCTGGGTCCGTTAACATGTTTTTTGATGCGGGGTTTGTTGTTACGGGACTTTTTTAGACTTATTCCATTCTTTTTTATCTTGGTATCTCCCTCTGCGTACTCTCAGTATGCCGGTAGTCCGTATAGCTTTCAAACTCCGAATTCCGCCAATTTTTCACTTTATACGGACGTGCCGGTAAGCCTGTATACAGGAACGCCAGCGATCGAAATTCCCATTTATCAAATAAAAGAGCCAGGCATTACAATTCCAATAAGTCTTGATTATCACCTTTCAAGCGTCCGTGTCCATAATCGTCCCAGTTGGGTAGGGTTAGGTTGGTCTCTCAGTGCCGGGGGACACATTTCCCGGCAAGTACATGGAAAAATGGACGAGATGAAACACAAACCAATGCATATTTTTGCCGGTCAGGAAACTGGCTTCTATTCGAACTATACCAAGCTTGCAGGATCAGATTCAGAATGGTCAAGTCCTATCCGGCTTCAGCAATACGCAAATGAGTACGTGCTTACGACAACACCCATGCCCGAGGCTATGGCCGACGAATTTAATTTTAGCTTCTTAGGATATTCGGGTCAGTTCTACAGAACGCATGACGGTCAGTGGAAAGTTATCAGCGATACGGACATAAAAGTCGAGTTTGACCCGTCAGCAGGAAACGGGTTCATATCTGAGAGTCAGCTCCGGCCAAATATTCGCGATCGAATAAATGCGTTAGACCCAAATAGCGGTAAGGCAGGGTTTTCAGATAGATACTTTAACAAGTTCACCTTGATCACTCCGGATGGTAATCGGTTTGAATTTGGAGGCCCGGATGCAACTGAATATTCAGCAGCATATGTTCTTTGGGGGGCAATGGGCCCTGTCCCAGTGACCTGGTTTCTCTCCAAAATCACCACAGCCTCGGGCGCTGTAATCAATTTTAATTATAGTCCGGGGCCACCAATTACTGCATTATACAAATATTTCACATATAACACTACAAGCAGAGAAGGGGCAGGTCCGTCTGCCCCAGGTTGCGCGTCAACTTACGTTGCCGGAACGTTCACGGAGCACGAATATGATGGACTGCAACTGTTGCCTGTTTACTTGGCTTCAATTACTTACCCATCTGGAGAAATTTTTTTTGACAAGAGTTCAACTAATGGGAAGGAGCTTCGCTGGCCAACGGATGCGATGATTGATGCTGACTGTCACCCATGGTCTCCAACAGTTAGAACAATGCCTGTCTACTTCGAACCTTTGCTACAATCTCCAAACAATTATACAAGCTATGGAGCGCAACGTACATGGTATCAATTGGACAAAATTCGCATTTATGATTTCTCATTTCCCACCAACCCTTTATTGAAGGTCGTCAATCTCTCTTATACTTCCTCAAATCCCGCCAGATTCGGGGAGCGATTGAAACTTCTTTCGGTCGAAGAAGCGGGATGGGATGGATTGAAAATGCCCCCCTATTTATTTAGCTATAATCCAAGGTTAATGCCTAGCTATGGCGAATTTAAAAGCAATGATCATTGGGACTTTTATAATGGGTATAATCCAGCTGATTTCATTGCCGGAGGGGGAACAATCGAGCAGAGAAGTCAAAAATATTATGCAGCGCGCGAGCCGGACCGTTCCGGCATTTTTATGAAATCGGAAGTGCTCGAAGGAGTTCAATTCCCTACCGGAGGTTTTGTAAAATATGAATATGAACCACACTCTTACTCAAAGGTTGTTGACCGTGAAAACGCAACATTCCCAGTCCTGTCTTTGAATAACATAAACACAGCCGGTGGACTAAGAATAAAAGCTATAAGGCATTATGCAGACGCTGGAGCGTCAAGTCCAACGTTAGTCAAAGAATACTTGTATTGTTCGAACTATGTTGCAGGTGCCGATTTGTCTGGCTTCCTATCCAGCGGAGTACTAGCCGGTTTTGCAAAGTACTTTTGGCAAAATTACACTGCCCGCGTCACTAGTGGGAGTACGTATACGTACTCCATCTTCTCGTCTGGGTCTGTCCTTCCCATCGGAATAAACACTCCAGGCACCCACATTGGCTATTCTGAGGTAATAGAATTGCAAAAAGATGAGCATGGCAACTTGAACGGATATACGAAGCACAAGTTTAGTAACTTCGACCCCGACATTTGGGGGCTGACTCATCCTGATGAAGTGGGTATAAGCATAGATCCTTCGCGAAGTGTATACTCGCCATATTCAACGAACGAAAGGCAACGCGGGAAGCCACTTTTGATTGAACACTATACTCCATCAAATCAATTGGTTCGTTCTGAGAAATTCAAGTATGGAATTTATGCAAATGGATACGTGAGAAGAGTTCAACAGGACCCGTTCATGAGTTGCACCGGCTCATCCCACACTGTTTTTGTTACAGCATATAAAACGTACGGATACCGTTATAATTTAATCCAGAAGGAAGTCAGCGAATATGAGGGGCCGAAAGTAATGACAACGACATTTACTTATGACTACAATGCCCAAAACCTCCTCAGTAAATCAACGAAAACAACAAGCGATGCTGGGTCCATAGAGGTGCGAACTCGTTATCCCCTGGATTTCACATCAAACCCTAATATCCAAAATGCGTCAGACTGGGAGGCCATGGGGGTAAGCAAGCTGATCCAAAAGAATATAATTAATTCGGCAGTAGAAACCATCACGTTGCGTAATGGAAAAGTGAAGAGTGCAAACCTTGTTGGATACAAAGTGTATGGTGGAAATGTTTTTCCTCACAAGATGTGGAATCTAAACAACGATAACCTTCTGACATTGGGATCAACGATTAGTAAGAACGTCGGGCTGGAGCAGGATAAGTTCAATCCTTCAGGTCTCTACTTAGACGGTTCGTCGTATCTTTTTCGAATAGACGAGCATTATACACAGAACCCAATTGTCTTTGACAATTATGACGAAGCCGGAAACGCCAGAGAAATATATAAGACAAACGGACTTAGATCATGTTATTTGATGGGTTATCGGCAGCGGTTGCCAATTGCAGAGATCGTCGGAGCGACCTTTCAGCAAGTGTCATCTGCAGGGGTGGACTTATTGGATTTAAGCACAATGAACAACAGCGATGCAACCATCCGATCCAAATTCGCAACATTAAGAAACAACCTTCCAAATGCGCAGATAACTGGGTACACGTATGGTCCATTTGGCCTAACATCCAAGGTTGATGCCAATGGCTTTGTGCAATATTATAGCTATGACACTCTTGGTCGACTTCTATTCGTCAAGGATCATGACGGAAAAATCATCCAAGCTCATAAGTATAATTTCGCAGCAAAGTAAAATGCCATTCATGGAGAAACGTATTCTAACCCTCGTTGTAGGATTTTTTATTTACGTTAGCGCGCTTTCACAATGCCCCGTTCCGACCGGGATGAACGGATGGAATGCTTGTGCTAATCCAACACAACAAGTGATCCTACGGGCTCAGACAATAGATCAAACTTGTTCGCAAACTATCTCGCACAAATGGTACTACACGGCGACTGGATCAGAATTCGCCCTGGGTACACAGGAATACTCCGGTTCGTGCGCAGTCTACCAAAGTAAAATGGAGATTGCTGAAAGTCGAACGTTTTGGGTCGCTGCAGTTATCAACGGCTGCGAAAGCGCTCGTGTCAAAGTGGTCGGCACGGTATCGAAGAATATTCCGCCACGGCTCACCGTTAGCCCCTCGCTATTTGACAATGGAACAGAATTTTCTGGTGCTGTCATCTGCAGTGACCAAGGAACGGCCACTGTAACGTTGAGGGCATCTGGTGGCTATGAGGGCCCGCATCCCTTTCCGGCAAGCGTTTACGAATGGTATAATGCGCCAATTAGTGGAGAACTTCTTGCCACGGGGCAGCAATTAACAAGGACTATCACTCCCAGCCAAACAATGAATGGGATAGAGGTCTTCTATGTAGGAGGGATGTTGACAAATTCACTCGGCTGTACCTATCCAATTAGTCCCAGACGACCAGTTTATGTGAAGCTCGTTGACTACCCCGAGTGTTTAAACTATACTGAACATTTTACGGTTCAGAATAATACTTTCGTCGAGTACAATGCTGTCCTTTCTGGGGCTTTACCGGCCGTTCTAAAGTCAACCAATTACTTCGACGCGCTAGGTAGGCCTATTCAACAAGTGCAAAAGCAGGCTTCGCCAGGTTCATTCGATGTCGTGCAGCCAATTGTATATGACGCATTTGGAAGACAGGACAGGAAATACCTTCCTGCCGTCGCCGTCGGACAAGCAAGCGGTTCATTCAAACCAGGTATTTTAGATAACAGCGGAACCTATTCGGGTGCAGCGCATAACTTTTATTCAACCAGCGGCGATAGAATTGCAGACGACTCGCACCCGTATTCAAAAACCCTCTTTGAAACAAGCCCTTTGAATAGGATTGCCCGGCAGGGGTCTCCCGGGGCGGACTGGCAACCATCACCGTTCGGGGCAATTACCAACCTGTCGCAAAGTTGGAATTATAAGGAGTTTCTCGCTAATAGTGGTGCCAGCGGGGCCGGTGGGGTAACGCTTAATATAGCCAACAATCAATTAATTGTCTCTTTTAGCGCGGGATTCAATTCAACGTTGCTTCGAACGGGCAATGTTGCCCCTATTAACTCAACCCCGGCGCTGCCTGATGTTGAGCTTGGGTTAATTTCAATGGGAAACTACCGGGCTTCCATAAAGAATAATCATTTATTCATTGAGTCAGTCACATCTTCTCCTGTTTCAGTTACGGGATTTGGAACCACGAGTTACGGCGCAGCCCGCACGTTTACTATTGATCTCTCGGATCATTCTGTGAAGTACTCATACTTAATCAATTCTGCAAATGAAGTTCTAAGGTGGACTTTCGATTCCCCAACTGGTTTGGCAGCTGCCGGAACGGTATCAAGCCCGATCTATTACCCTCCCAATACGTTAACTGTAAAAAAGACGATTGATGAGAACGGCGCGATAATGCTGGAATATTACGATAATGAGGGCCAAAACATACTAAAGAGGGTTCAGGCTGGAGCAAACAGTTCACCGATCAACGACACAAATTTTGCGAGCACATACTATATCTATGATGATCTTGGAAGGTTGGCCTGCGTCCTGCCGCCAGAGGCGAGTCGATTAGTCCCTACGTTTTATTTTCAAGCAGGGGCTACGTCATCAACCAAAGAACAATTTCTAAACAAATGGGCGTTTCGCTATAAATATGATTCTAAACACCGCATAATTCAAAAACGGGTCCCGGGCGCTGAATGGCTTTATATGGTATATGATGATAGGGACAGGCTCGTAATGACCCAGGACGGCAATAAACGAATTGATGAAACCGGGGCTGTAGTTTTAAAGGACTGGACTTTTAGGAAATTTGATTGGTTAGACCGAGAAGTACTGGCTGGGATTGTTACAATGGACGCTGTCCTGTCTCAGAGTGAAATGCAGCAAAGAGTGGATAATTTTTACGCTGCTGGAGGCTCCTATTATGATTCTTATATCGGCAATGTGGCTGGAAATGTACACGGCTATTCTAATACGTCGTTTCCTCAAGTGAGTGATCCGAATGCTTATTCGAACATCACATACTA
>JAEYXN010000180.1 GCA_023431285.1 Bacteroidota bacterium | reverse complement strand
CGGGTGTCCGGAACCATACTCAGAAACAGGCATGAAGCACTATGCAAAGCTCGGCCACTTGCACAAAGGGTTGATACGAAGATACATCTTGTCATCTCAACTTTTTGAGCCGAAGGTTTAGGGTCTCAGAATGACGGACGCAGAGGGAGTAGAACGGTACAACTTTCGAAGAGAATACCCGCGCGAGGGATGGAAGTGGAAAGCCCGCAGCAGCGTAAGGAGGTGTGCGGAGCGAGGACTTGTAACGGACAGCCCGACCCGCAGGGACGCGCCCCCCGGAATAGTTTCTTCAGTAAGCTAATTTTAGAAACGCAGAATACTCCACTCTCAATATCAAACTCCCAATGGCAAATGTTGAATGTGTGAAGACTTACAGTATCATAGGTACAAGTTTCTCCGCGCACGTACCACCATAAAGACCTGAACCAGCCATCTTCGGTGTGTACACCTGGACAACAGGGATCACCATAACTGGCGGCCCGGCCGACATGCTGACCGGCTGACCATTCACCGATCCCCGGCATGCATTTTTCGCTTATAGAGCTATCCAAAGACATTGACCAGTGAAGCGACAATTCTGTCTGCCTTCAACTGTCATAATATCAAATGATTAAAACAACTCTATGAGCAAGAAATCTAAATCTAATGGAAATGGAAATGCGGGATCTGCATCCGACGGTGGAGAAAGCGCCTCAACCTCTAACGTGTTGACTACACGTCAGGGACACCCGGTCTACGATAATCAGAACATCAGAACCGTCGGTAATCGGGGGCCTGCTACAATGGAGAACTACCATTTCCTGGAAAAGATGTCACATTTTGACCGTGAGCGTGTGCCCGAGCGCGTTGTGCATGCTCGTGGAGCAGGTGCTCACGGATACTTCGAAGCATACGGCAAAGTAGGAGGCGAACCGGTTGCAAAATACACCAGAGCGAAAGTATTCCAGGAGAAAGGAAAGCGTACGCCGCTGTTCGTTCGTTTCTCGACAGTAACGCATGGCTCACACTCTCCGGAAACACTTCGCGATCCCAGAGGGTTTGCGGTGAAGATGTACACTGAAGACGGAAACTGGGACCTTGTGGGAAACAATCTGAAGATATTCTTCATTCGTGATGCGATCAAGTTTCCGGATCTCATTCACGCCTTCAAACCCGATCCTGTTACAAACCGTCAGGATGGAGAACGCATATTTGATTTCATATCAAACACTCCTGAGGCGATGCACATGATCACATTTCTGTTTTCGCCATGGGGAATTCCCGCCAATTACAGACAAATGCAGGGGTCAGGAGTCAACACTTACAAGTGGGTGAATGCAGACGGAGAAGCAGTGCTGGTGAAATATCATTGGGAGCCATTACAAGGCATCAGGAACCTCACACAGAAGCAGGCTGAAGAAATACAAGGTAAGAATTTCAATCATGCGACGCAGGATCTTTATGAGGCTATCGAAAAAGGAGAATATCCTCAGTGGGAACTTTGCGTACAGATCATGAGTGACGGAGAACATCCCGAACTTGATTTCGATCCGTTGGATGACACCAAGATATGGCCGAAAGATCAATTTCCTTTTCTTCCGGTAGGGAAGATGACCCTCGACCGTAATCCGGTTAACTACTTCGCCGAAGTGGAACAGGCTGCTTTCGGTACAGGAGTACTTGTAGACGGTCTTGACTTCTCCGATGACAAGATGCTGCAGGGAAGAACGTTTTCTTATTCAGATACGCAACGTTATCGTGTGGGCACAAACTATCTTCAATTGCCTGTTAATGCTCCCAGACGCGCCGTTGCCACTAATCAGCGCGATGGTCAGATGGCCTATCATCAGGATCTTGTCGAAGGAGTGAATCCTCATGTGAATTATGAACCTTCTTCATTGAATGGTCTGAAAGAATCGGCGCGTGCAGGGAAAGAACATTCACCGGTGTATCAGGCTGCGCTCGTAAGGGAGAAGATCAGTAGACAGAACAACTTCAAACAAGCCGGAGAGACATATCGGGCTTTTGAAGATTGGGAGCGTGATGAATTGATTTTGAATCTGGTGAACACACTTGCGCCGACGCAGAAACATATCCAGGAGAAGATGATAGAATTGTTAACCCAATGTGATGAAGACTATGGTCGCCGTGTAGCGGAAGGGTTAAAGAACACAAAAGTTGATAAGATGGACAAGGGTCCCATTGGTTCACATGAGTCTCATCAGGCAGTGGAGAAAGCCGAAAAGGTTTCAAAAGAAGCTAAACCTTATTAATGAATATGGAAGCCAAAGAGCAAGATCTTTTCAACGCCTGCCGGAATGGTGATCTCACCTCCGTAACAGAATTGGTTACACAGGAAGTGAATGTCAACGAGAAGGACGAGCGCGGCTTCACCCCATTGATCATTGCGGCGTACAACAA
This sequence comes from Bacteroidota bacterium, assembly GCA_023431285.1. Lineage (GTDB taxonomy): Bacteria > Bacteroidota > Bacteroidia > Cytophagales > Cyclobacteriaceae > Ohtaekwangia. The sequence goes on along the minus strand of JAEYXN010000180.1, from coordinate 5,428 downwards.
TCACTATGATGTTGTACACGCATTGATCGATAGTGGCGCTGATGTAAACGCGCAGGACAACGGAGGCAACACTGCATTGATGGGCGCGTGTTTCAAGGGGTATCCTGATATTGTAAAACTACTCCTTGAAAGTGGCGCGGATATCAATATGCAACATGGAAATGGAGGGACTGCGTTAATGTTCGCCACGATGTTTGGGCGCAATGATATTGTGAAGCTTGTCCTTGAACATGGCGCTGACAAAACGGTGCAGGAGGCCCGCGGGCTTACCGCTCTTGATCTGGCTGTTCAACAGGGGAATGTAGAGGCGGCGGAGATGTTGGAGTAAGTCAGGTCAGCCAGTCGGCCTGACGGCTGGGCGGCCGGTTGGGGGGTGACATAATGAAGTGAGTGATCTGCTCCGCATCATTGGAAACCTCCAAACCCCCGTCCCCTAAAGGGGAGAGACATTGTGTAATCATCTTCAATTGTATTGTCCCTGGTGAATCATCTTGCTGCGCGTTGGGCCCTTTAGGGATAAAAGGGTGCGCGAGGGATTGGGAAGAATAGCGACGATCAAATTGAGAGACGTCCGAACTGTCCGGTTACCTAATACCTGGTACCTGATACCTAATACCTAATACCTGATACCTGCTACCACTAAACTCTGCGCTCCGCTGAGTAGGCAAGAGGGAATCGCACCCTCAAGCCTCTCACAGAACCGTACGTGAGGTTCTCACCTCATACGGCTCGTGCTAATTCGTTACAAATAAAGAGTATCGTGGTTGCCAGTGATAAAACAGACGAGGCCTGCGTTGGACAGTGCTGAGCAAAAGTGCAGTAGCTGCTCTGTACCGACATTTGTGTCGGCGGCAGGTCCACTTGATTAATTTCCGATCAAGGTACACGGTGAGTTGTCGGAGTGTGCTATTGCCTTGCCAGCCAAAGTAGTTGATCCACCCACGTAGTTTGGCATTAAGAGCATCAGCAATGTCGCTGAGCTCCTGATTAGTATTCTGCCAATCGATTGTATCGCGGATGGCAGCGCGGATGTTCAGTTGATTATCCTTGCTGATGGCGGGGGTGTAGGCGGTAAACCTCGTGCCCTTGCGCCATCTACTTTGTACTGGTCGGGGTCTAAAACTAAAACCGAGAAAGTCAAACTGTACGTGCGGATAATCAGCTTTCCTCAAATAGTCTTTACAATAGACGATACGTGTTTTCTCCATGTTTAGTCTAAGGTGCAGACTCTCGAGTCGTGTCTTCACTGCCTGAAGCGCCTGCTGTGCTTCTGCTTCTGTAGAACAGTGAATGACAATGTCATCAGCGTATCGCACAAAACGAACCGTAGGAAAATGCTTAGTAAACCATAGGTCTAAGGCATAGTGCAAAAATATGTTGGCTAATAACGGACTGATCACTCCGCCTTGCGGAGTGCCTGTACCACTTCGCTCATATTGGCTGCCATCTTCTCTTTCTATCTTCATCTCCAGCCATCTTTGCACATACATTGCAACCCACCGTTCGCTAAATACATGCGTGACTGCTTTCAATAATAGTTCATGGTTGATCTCATCGAAAAAGTTTGAGATGTCCATGTCTACTACCCAATCGTAGTCAAAACAATTTTGGCGAACTTCAGCAAGCGCCGCATGGCTGCTTTTCAGCGGTCGATACCCATACGAGTGCTTACTGAACTGGTGGTCAACTTGCTTCTCCATGTACGCCTTTACAACTTCCTGGGCGATTCGGTCTCGTAACGTGGGAATGCCTAGCTTTCTCTTCTTCCCATCTTTCTTCGGGATTTCTTTTTCCCGTACTGCTTGTGGAAAGTAGCTCCCCGATGACATCCGGTTCCAAATCAAGTACAATTGTTTTTCAACTCCTTTTTCCTCAAAGGATTGCCAGCTCTGGCCGTCTACTCCTGCTGCTTTACCTCCTTGTTTTACCTTTTGATACGCTTTCGCCACCATCTCGAATGTGATGGGGACTGTTCTCTGTACGTGTACATCCATGTTAAATCATCCTCCTTCGAGTTGTTTAATTGTTTGTCACTGAATTAACCCAAACCCTTCGCTCCATTCGCATTACCGAACTTCCTCGCTACTATGGTTTAGTCCGACTTCCTGAAAGCATTTACCCTTTTACCTTTCGTGAGACCTAGGACTTACAACTCTAACTTGGTCCTCTCGTTTCCGTTAGCCGGATAATGATTCCCTTTCAGGATCTCACATGTTCTCATAACCTAGCCTGTCTTGAAGTCGTGCCACTTGTACGACGGTGAAGCACATGGCCAGTAAGTTCAGGCGCCCGCCATGTTGATCACATCTCCGCAGAATGAGATGCTTTCGCCTCACGACTATAATTTCGTCGCTTCGTCAGTGGTTCACTTTCGTTCACCTCTTCAATACACACCTGCCTCGTTCTCCGAGGCTTTTCCCCAACCGTTCACTACCCTCGCCTTACGACGAGAGCCGCGTGGGGTGGTTTGACAACCCTACCTGATATAGTGTTGTCGGTGGGCCCTCCACCATCTATGTTAGAGCCTCATGTCACAATCTGCGTCGCTGCGCCTCCGCGTTGAAATGCATTCGATTTATTCAACTCGATCCCTCACAACATCGGGTTGCTCTCCCAGGAACTCCACCCATGATTTCTTCATGCATGGATAATGCTTCGCCGCCTCTACGAGGTTCAGGAACGCCCCGAGGGTTGTTTCGAATCGCTTTGCAAGCACCTCATTGCTGATCTTGTGATCATCAGTAAATGCCTGGTGCGCAGTCGCGAGCGAAAACATATCAGGATAGACGCGCGTACCAAGGTGTTCCAAAGGGATACGTAGCGACCATAGTCCGCGGTTGCCACCAGCCATGGAGGTGGACGCTGACATTAGCAAAGCATGCTTTTCATTGAAAGGTTGCGGGCGATATCGGGACACCCAGTCGATGATATTCTTCAAACTGCCTGGCATCGACGCATTGTATTCCGGACTTGCAATGATGAAAGCATCGTTCTCGAGGATACTGTTTTTTAATCGCTCAGCTCCTTCAGGGATGCCTGAGGTTTTTTCCATATCCTGACTAAACGAAGGAGAGTCAAACTCTGCAAAGGATTTTACATCTGCGATAGCGCCTTTTTCTCTTATGACATCCGCAGCAAGTTCTGCTAACTTCACATTAAGTGAGCCAGTTCTATCTGATGCTGCAAACACAAGAATCCGTAATGGTTCGTTGTGCCTGTTCTGTAATTTCTCTTTTGTCTCCATAGCCTTCGTTTAAGTTATTAACAGGGTAGTACTAGAATTGTTAATCAAATTTCCAACAATCTGATTGGCGATCATGAATCCAGTTCTTTCAGAAGATCCTTCAGATCCAGAGGTTGCGTGAACATGGTCAACGATCCGTCCGGGTTAGTAGGCCACTGTTCTTTTGGGCGATCCCAGTAAAGTTCAACGCCATTGCCATCAGGATCATTCAGGTATAACGCTTCTGAAACACCATGGTCTGACGCTCCGGAGAGCGGGTATCCCGCCCGACGGAGCCGGTCAAATATCCTGGCCAGCTCCTTACGCGTAGGGTAAACTATCGCTGTGTGGTATAGACCAACGCCATGCCGTGGGGCTGGTGGCGCGTTGAGGCTGTGCCAGGTATTCAACCCGATGTGGTGGTGATATCCTCCTGCCGAAATGAAAGCAGCCTGATCTCCGTACAACATCGTTAATTCAAAGCCCAGTAATCCCTGATAAAATTCAAGTGCCTTCTTCAAATCAGAGACTTTTAGGTGAACATGACCAATGTGGGTATTTTCCGGAATTGTATAGCTATTGTTTTCCATAGTGCTTTTATGTAATAGGTCAAAATTAGTGAAAGCCTGCACATAACGTCTTGACCCATGCTAAAGAAGATCTTGACCTGGATCAATCATAACAGAAAGGTCTTGTCTGCCTCTGATCTCAGGGCAGGCAACCTTATCAAATATTTGATCGCAGGTCATGCGGCCTTATTATATTTGCTAAACACAGCTGTATTATGAATCAGATAAAAGGGATACACCACGTGACAGCGATCACGAGCAGCGCGGAGAAGAATTATGAATTTTTTACCAACGTGCTGGGGATGCGATTGATCAAGAAGACTGTCAATCAGGACGACATACAAACTTATCACCTGTTCTTTGCAGATGACAAAGGAAGTCCCGGAACAGATATGACCTTCTTTGATTTTCGAGGAATCCCGAAAGGGCTGCACGGCACCAATGAAATTCATAAGACTTCATTTCGGGTTCCGAATGATGCTGCACTAGCTTACTGGGAGAAACGGTTTGACAGATTGAAAGTCGGGCATGATGGAATCCGCGAACAGTTCGGGAAGAAGACACTTTCATTTATTGATTTTGATGATCAGCGTTATCAATTGATCTCCGACGAATTGAACAAGGGTGTGAAATCAGGAGAGCCCTGGCTGAAGGGACCTGTTCCGCTTGAACATGCGATCACAGGTTTAGGACCGCTCTTCATCAGGATATCTGACTTCGATCATATCAGGGAAGTACTGGAAAAGGTAATGTTGTTCAGGGTTGTTGCCAGAGAAGGATCACAAACTTTGTTCGAAGCAGGTGAAGGAGGAAATGGTGCTTCGGTAATTATTGAACACACTCCCACGCTTCCGGCATCACGACAGGGGTATGGTACAATCCATCATGCTGCATTCAGGGTTGAGGATCGTGCCGCTCTCGATGAGTGGAATGAACGGATGATGAGCTTTGGGTTCGGGACCTCTGGATATGTGAACCGTTACTTCTTTGAATCGCTCTATTCGCGCGTTACGCCCCAGATATTATTTGAATTCGCGACAGAGGGTCCTGGCTTCATGGGCGACGAACCCTATGAGACTCTGGGAGAGAAGTTATCACTTCCACCATTCCTCGAATCAAAACGTGCGCAGATTGAGGGTATGGTTCGTCCAATAGATACTGTCAGAAGTACGAAAGTATTTACGAAGGAGTAATTGAGCCCATATTAGTTGTTGCAGGGATGTAGGTTGATCTGTTTAAATGAAGATTCGTGAGTAGTTTATCAGAGCTTGAAGCATGGCAGCGCGGACCAGTCGAGGGAGTTCCCGCATTATTACAGCCAGTAGCGCATGCGTTGCTGCAGGCTGTAGAGGATGTTGATCGTGAGATGAAAGACTTTCCTCGGGATGGACTTTTCACACGGCCATGGGGTATTGCCTCACCCGCGTTTCATCTTAAACACCTTTCGGGCGTAGTGGACAGATTGTTTACCTACGCCAGGGGAGAAATATTGAACAGTGAACAACTCTCTTACCTGAAAAGTGAAACTCAGGTCCTGGAGTCAGACTCCGAAGAAGTTCTGCTTGACAACTTCAGAAGGACAGTCGACGCTGCCTTGAGTCAGTTAAAAAAGACTGATCCGGCTACTCTCACGGAC
>JAEYXN010000097.1 GCA_023431285.1 Bacteroidota bacterium | reverse complement strand
AGATCACTGGAACTGTTGCATTTGTGGGAAGAAATATTGATCCTCTTTCCCGCACATTCGCGATCGAGGTCGCTCTGAAATCACAGCCTGATCTGAGACCGAACATGACAGCTACTGTTAAGGTTGTCTTCAATACTGAGGATAGCGCTATCGTTGTGCCTGTTAACATCATCCAATCGCTCAATAATGAGAAGATTGTTTATGTAGCTGAGAAGAAAGGAAATCAGACTGTAGCGGTTAAGAAAGTTGTGACCGTCGATGGTGTTTACAACAATCAGGCGCAGGTTCATGGTTTGAAAGGTGGAGATCAGATCATCACCTTTGGATACCAGGGATTGAACGACGGTGAGATAATCAAAATCTAATCTTCAGAATCATCTTTTATGCAAGATTCAGAAAACGAATTCAAGCCCACCAGCTGGGCCATTGATAATAAGGTCAGTATATACGTAGCCACTTTTGTAATCTCTCTTCTGGGGATCGTTACGTATATCTCGCTGCCTAAGGAAAACTTCCCGGAGGTGGTTTTTCCTCAGATCTACGTAGCCACTATATACAATGCTCCTCCAAAGGACATTGAGAACCTCATCACGAAGCAAATCGAGAAAGAGGTTAAATCGATAGAAGGAGTAAAGAAGGTCACGAGTAATTCAATGCAGAACTTCTCGAACGTCATCATCGAGTTCGATGCCGATGTTGACGTTGACATCGCCAAACGTGAAGTACAGGATGCAGTTGACAAAGCTAAACCTGAACTTCCATCCGATCTTGATAATGACCCCGAGGTTATCGATATCGATATCTCCGAAGTTCCGATCATGTACGTGAACCTTTCCGGAGATTATGATCTTCAGACTTTGAAGAAGTATGCGGAATTACTTCAGGATCGCTTTGAATCGTTGCAGGAGATACGTCGCGTCGACATAGTGGGTGCGCTGGATCGTGAGATTCAGGTGAACGTTGATATGTATAAGGCTGCCCTCGCAGGAGTTGCGCTCACAGACATCGAACAGGCACTCGCGAGTGAGAACGTGATTATCCCCGGGGGTGAACTCTCCGTCAGCGGAATGAAGCGTTCACTCAGTGTAAGTGGTGAGTTTGAGAACGCTGAGGAAATGGCCAATGTCGTGGTCGGCTCCACGCCGGGTGGTAAAGTCTATCTTAAGGATATTGCAGAGGTTGTCGATTCTCATAAAGAGCAGGAAAGCTTTGCCCGCCTCGACAAGAAGAACGTAGTAACGCTCAACATAATCAAAAGGAGTGGAGAGAACCTTATCGACGCGTCTGATAACGTTCGGTCGGTCATTGAGGAATATGAAAGTGGCGTGCTTCCTGAAGGGTTAAAAGTAACAGTTACAGCTGACCAGTCGGAGAACACACGTGTAACACTGCACGACCTGATCAACACGATCATCATTGGTTTCGTGCTTGTTACGATTATCCTCATGTTCTTCATGGGGGTAACGAACGCAATCTTCGTGGGCTTATCCGTTCCAATATCAAGCTTTATCGCCTTCCTTGTATTCCCGGGAATCGGCTTCACACTGAATATGATGACGCTGTTCTCATTCTTGCTGGCGCTGGGTATTGTTGTCGATGATGCCATCGTGGTAATTGAGAATACACACCGTGTCTTTGATAATGGGAAAGTGCCGATCCGCAAGGCCGCAAAGATTGCTGCGGGTGAAGTATTCCTTCCCGTATTAACCGGAACCCTTGTTGTACTCACGCCGTTCATCCCTCTTGCATTCTGGCCGGGAGTGATCGGAAAGTTCATGATGTATCTCCCAATCACCCTGATCGTCGCGCTCCTTGCGTCGTTGCTCGTTGCCTATATCATTAACCCGGTTTTTGCAGCTGATTTCATGAAACCCCATGATCACGATGGCCATGAAAGCGGAAAATCCAAGATCACACGTGGATTCAAAGTAACAACTGTGATTTTCGCAGCAATTGCCATTGTATCGTTTTTAATCAATGTAGGCCTTGGGAATTTTGTAATATTTATTTACCTCCTGTATGTCTTGCACCACTTCTGGTTAGAGAAAGTTATCTCCGCGTTTCAGACACGCTTGTGGCCAAGTGTTCAGGAATCTTACAAGAAACGTCTGACGTGGTGCCTGAGAGGATATCGGCCTATATACATTGCCGTTGGCATTGTGTTCCTCTTCATCTTCTCTATTGTGTTTATGCAAATCATGAAGCCGCCGATCGTGTTCTTCCCCAATGGAGACCCGAACTTCATTTACGCATACGTCCGCATGCCGATAGGAACACATCAGAATGTTACAGATTCCATTACACAGGAAGTTGAGAACAGAATTATCAAGACACTCGGCGGGGACAATAAGATCGTGGAGTCAGTCATCTCCAACGTAGCCATCGGTGCAAGTGAGAACCCATTCGATGCGGGAGGACAAATTAGTCCGCACCTCGGAAAAGTCTCGGTCGCATTCGTGAAGTTCGCCGAACGTGACGGACAGTCGAGCAAAGTGTTTCTGGACGAGATCCGCGAAGCCGTAAAAGGAATCAAGGGGGCGGAGATTTCTGTCAACCAGGAACAAAACGGTCCTCCTACCGGTGCGCCAATCAATATTGAGATCGCCGCCGATGATTTCGACCTGCTCGTAAAAAGTGCCAACGAAGTGAAAAGATATCTCGATCAACAGCAGGTACCAGGAGTCGAAGAGCTTAAGTCCGACTTCCAGGCTGATAAACCTGAGATCGTGATCAACATCGACAGGGAGAAAGCTAATCGCGAAGGGATATCTACTGCGAGCATAGGCATGGCGTTGAATTACGCTGTGTACGGTAAGGAAGTCTCGAAGTACAGGGATGAAAGCGACGATTACCCGATTCAGCTCAGGATAAAGGAAGAGCAACGCAATGATGTGAATACTTTGATGAATACACCGCTCATCTATCGTGACATGGCATCCGGTGGAATTGTACGTCAGGTGCCGCTGTCGGCAGTTGCAACCGCGGATTATTCAAATAGCTTCGCGGGGATCAAACGTATAGATCAGAAGCGCGTGATCACTCTTTCATCCAACGTATTGGGTGACTTCAACGCCAACGAAGTGGTAGCAGATATCACCGCAAGATTAAATGATTTTCCGACGCCGGAAGGTGTAACGATCAGAATGACCGGTGAGCAGGAAGACCAGGCAGAGACTGCAAACTTCCTTGGTTTTGCTTTCGGACTTGCAATCCTGTTGATGTTCATGATCCTGGTGGTTCAATTCAATTCAATTGGAAAACCAATGATCATTATGTCGGAAATTGTGTTCAGTATGATTGGTGTATTCATCGGGTTCTCATTGTTCAAGATGGAGATGTCAATTGTAATGACAGGGGTAGGGATCATGGCACTTGCTGGTCTTGTCGTGCGAAACGGTATCCTGCTGGTTGAATTCACTGAGCTTCTACGCTCACAGGGAGTTCCGCTTTATGAGGCAATCATCGAAGCGGCAAGAACCCGTATGACGCCGGTGTTACTTACCACCATCGCTGCGAGTATTGGTTTGATTCCTCTTGCTGTGGGTCTTAATATCGATTTCGTTTCCCTGTTCACTGAGTTGAATCCTCACATCTTCTTTGGTGGAGACAACGTAGCATTCTGGGGCCCTCTGTCATGGACAATGATCTTCGGCTTGCTCTTCGGAACGTTCCTTACGCTCGTCCTCGTGCCGGTCCTTTACCTGCTCGTCGCAAAATTAAAGGAGCGGGTTTTTCGCAAGAGGGGAAGTGAATCAGCCGAAGGTGCAGAAGACGCAGTCGCGGCAGTGTAGAATTTTTGGAAAATAAAATCTGTTATGGAATCGTCTTACTTTGGTAAGGCGATTTTTTTTTATGGGGAAACTTATGTTCTGGTTCGTTTTTATTCTTGTGCTGCTGCTGATAGACCTGTATGTTTTTCAGGCAGTTGTTAATGCAACAAAAAACTGGGGCGAATTATGGAAGACGACCACCCGATACGCTTTCTGGGCACCGACAGTATTTTCCATTGGCGCGATACTGTATTATGTGATTGGCGACCC
>JAEYXN010000059.1 GCA_023431285.1 Bacteroidota bacterium | reverse complement strand
AGATAGTGTGCGAGCGGCGACGTGGAAAATTCAGCCCTCCTGGCCTTTGCTTAGCATAACGCTCCACCCAATGACCGTAAGGCTGACGAGAATGAGCATGACGGACATTGACCAGCCGATATGGAGGTTGCTGGTAACGTGACCTTTAAGAATGCATGCTACCGCGAATACCCACATAGTCACGATGGTTCCACTTATATCTTTCCCGGATTTTCCTTTCCTGCTTTCCATAATTGATTTGTTTCGGATCCCGAAAAGCAATGTGCTTTTCCTGGTGGAGAAGTTACCCTAACCCAGGAAGATTTGGATTGACATAATGCATGAAAGAAAGTGATCTCTATCAGGTTTATTTTGAAAGTGTCGAATAATCAAATGCAAACAGCTGCCCATGATCGATAAAAAGAAAGAGCACAACCTGTTCCTGCAGATTGTGCTCCCTGAGAACTTTATCGATCAATTAGTTCTTAACGAAAGTCCGTGTTCTCACTTTATCATTCTCCGATACACGCACAACATATGCGCCGGCGGAGAGATTCCTGATGTCAACTTGAATACTGGCCGAACCTTCCGGAATGATATTCTGATAAACAACATTGCCGGTAAGGCTGACAATTTCCACACTTCTTTCGATGTCCGAATTATTAAAGAACCTAACATTAAGCTGTTCCGATCCCACTGGATTCGGATACACATCGAAAGTATCTTCATCTTCAAAGATCAAAGCTTCTCCAACAGAGGCAGCAACCACGGGGGCAGAAACAGACACGTCAGTCATGGCCACAGTTCCAAGTGTGCCAGGATTGTGACTTGTAATGACGAGGCCAACGATCACCCTACTGTTCATTTGTATCGTCACCGGGTTTCCTACGACGGACCAGTTCGTTCCATCAGTTGAAGTATAGGAAGTAAAGGTGTTTCCTTGTCTGACGACTCGCACCCAATGAGGCGCGGAACCAGCGACACCCGAAGCAACAGAAGCTCCGGCAGCATCCTTCCTATACTGAAAGCTTACTCCATTTCCGGGAGTAATGACAGTCATAGCATGTTTAGAACTCCGGTCTGTGCTATTGCGAATCATCACCCCTGCTTTTGCCCATGGGTTGGTGTTCGTCAGGCTCACCACGCGAGCGCGAATGTCTACATCTCCTTCCAGAGATTGGTACACGATCCGGAAGGCATCCGCTTTTGCCCAGATGTCATTTCCGGAGCCTCGAACAGTAAAGACACCGTAATTGTACGCCGCTTCTCCGGGAACCGCGACAGCACCTACGTCTGTCGTTCTCCACGGTCCTGCGAGGTGTGAAGAATAATTCACCGTATAGGATGTGTCCGCGAGGGAGGTTGTGACATTTTGTGTTAACGCGCCTCCGTGAGCCCAGTTTGAAAATGCATACGAAGTTCCTTCAACAGTCTGCGGAGAGACGGGAGCAATTGAATGGGAATTACCAATGGAACTGGTGAACGCATGACCGGATGCCACCTGCTCACCATCTACAGTGATTGAGAGATTCGAAGGATTCGTTTTTACGGTGATTATGCTTTCTGTCTTGGCAACAACTGTTAAGGTTGCGGGATCGCTCAAGATGGTTCCATTCGGATTGGAGATCAGCACGCTATATTCTCCCTGACTGGACGAGGTAACTTTCTGAATGCTATACGTCGAAGCAGTAGCGCCAGGGATATCTTTGTCGTTTAGTCTCCACTGATACGCTGTGGCGCTGTGGGCCGTCACTGAAAAGTCAGCGCGTGAACCTTGTGCGACCTCTATGCTTTGGGGATCTTTGGAAATAATGGGCGCATCCGTGTAACGATCCCCTGACCATGGGATATCGATTGAATCTGCTCCCTCCAGACAACGGGGTCCAACTCCCTTCACCTTTAGTCTGTAAAAGGAATTCGGCGCGGGTTCATCATCAGGAACAATGAAGTGGCCTACAACATGACCAAGTTCCAGCTCTTGTTCATACGCCACTTCAGGACCCGGAGTAATTTGATCGCCATTGTGATATTCTAACGCCCATATCTGAAGAGGAGAGCTCCACGCCTCCCGTTCGAAGCTGTGGCCTTCAAATTCGATATAACCACCCGGCGTAAACGTTGTGCCTGCAACGGGCCAATCTATCGCCACAACGGCACGGTTATCCTCATAAACCGTTAGTTCCATGTCTGTTGTTGCGCTGCCAAGGTGATTAGTCGCATACAAAGTGTATGTACCGGAGTCACTGAGCTTTGCTTTCTGAATCGTGTACGCTGGTGAATCGGCGCCTTGAATCATCTCGCCGTCCTTGAGCCACTGATAAGAAATCTGTGCTGAGCCGTAAGCCTTTGCCTCAAGCGTGACACATCCTCCTTCAAAAATCTCGAATGAACCCGGACAGAACGTTGGCTCCTGGGCATACACCTGGGCGACAAGACATGACAGTACTAAGAGTAAAAATCTTCTTTGCATAGAATAGGGTTTAATTTATTGATAGTCAGCTTTTGGAATTCCAATTTCTGATGACGTGCCCCGCCTTGTAATGTGCGTGGTTCTACAGACGGAAGTCCTTGACTCACCATGATGACAAGTATAAGATGAACACTGTTAAGGAGCATGTGCGTCACGGTAGCCGGGCGAAATAAGCGATTGATTTGTTGGTGATGATAAGGTAAAATCAAAAGCCAGGATCCGCAGCTGCCTACCGTTATTTTTCCGGTACGGCCCGATGAAAAAAGTCCTCAAGTTTATGTCCCGACACATCACAGAAGTTGACACTAGTTGTCACAGTGGGTGTTGCACATTTGAAGTATAAACAGCGCAACTATGAACCTTCAAATGAACTATAGCTTTTTCGACGGATCAACCCGGATTTATGGTGCCGCGATCTTCAGTAATCCTTTAAATCTCGCTGCGCGTGACGTGGAGGAAATTCTCATGGAAGAATTGCTATGCGGGGATTCGTTCATCCCGACAGAATGGAATGTAGCACTTTCCTGGGACAACCTTTCAATAGACCTGCCGTTGGTTGCAGCATTCGATGGAATTGAGGAAACGAACGTTGAGGCGAACTCTGGAAGTATCAATGATCTCCCTCGTTTTGTCAAGGCTGTAAATCGTCAGGCAGCGTAGGAATACAGTTGCCCGCATCGGGAGAGACGATACTGAGATCGGTTTAATAAGACAGAATGCAAGGAATTCTATTTGAATGTCCAGTCATCAGCGTAGAGGCCGTACACGTGATCGAGTTCGTAGTCAACGACATATTTCTCGTCTTTTCCTTCCTCAAAGTTGACATGGAATACATAGGCTTTAATTCCGTTTCTCTTCAGAAGCCTGAGAAGTTCAAGTTCACGGGCGATAGCACCGCGGGATAAGGCGACACCCTTCACGCCAAGTTTCGTCAGCGTGGCTATGCGGTCGCCGCTCAGCTGAGCTAAGACATCCTCATTCATTATGGGCGTAGCAACACCGGCAGAGACGGCTTCCTTAACTGCATCCAGAGAGAACAACTCCATCATGAGCCGCTTTTTATCCACGAAGGCCGTCGCGAATTTCTTCGGGGTGTTCACCTTATCGGTAACCAGTATTGCATCAGGATGGGCAGTGAACCATTCGTTGATCCGATTCATGTTCAGTGGTGTGTACCTGCCCAGAATCTTCCGTTCGAGGAATTCCTTTT
>JAEYXN010000023.1 GCA_023431285.1 Bacteroidota bacterium | reverse complement strand
TCACTACCAAGAGAGGGAACTACGAACAGAAACCAACTGTAAGCTTCAGCACATCCTTTGGCTGGGCGAAAGCAGAAAAGCTTTGGGAACTCGCCTCCGGACCGGAACATGCTCAGCTCGTCAACGAATGGTGGATCAACACCGGAGCAGCGGATGCGTCTCTTAACAGGTCCTTTGCAAACAGACCTTTCCGACCTGTGTCTGAAGGAGGGCGAGGCCTGCCGGAAGAGCAACAAACCTATGACCGCCTGAGCGAAGTATTCCGTACGGCGCGCCTTCAAAACTATGATATCTCATTAACAGGTGGTACGCCTAATACCAAGTATTATATCGGAGCGGGCTATAACAAACAGGAATCAATCCTCCGACCAGTAGAGTTCTCTCGCGCAAGCTTCAAGGTCAACCTCGATCAGAAGATCAACGATCGCCTTCAAATCGGCGTAAGCAATGTTCTTACCCGCTCCGACAGAACCCAGGGTCGGGCAGGGGATGGTCCGCAGGGAGGAATTCTTCAGGCAGCGTTGCATACACCTACTTATCTGTCACCAACCAACGAAGATGGCGTTCCCGTAGGTCGGGCAGGATTCGACAACGTGTCTTTGCTCATGCAGCATTACGACATCGGCTCTGCAAGCTTGCGTTACATCGGTAATATCTATGGAGAGGCCGAACTTCTGCCGGGTTTGACATTCAGGTCAAGCTTCGGAGCAGACTACAACAGCTATGATGAGCATGAATATTGGAATACTTACCTGCTCCTGGGCGCACAAGGTGGCCTCGCCACGTCCAGTGTAAGTCAATTCACCTCATTACTCAATGAACAGACCCTTTCGTTCAAGAAAGACATAGGCAAGCACCATTTCGGTGTGCTGGTAGGAAATACGTTGCAAAGCGATGTATTAACAAGAACGTACGCCGAAGGACGTGGATTTGCAAGCAATGATCTCAGAACAATTTCCGCAGCAGCAAGCACAGCCAGCACACAAAGCTGGACCAAAAGCAACCTTGCATCCTTCTTTGCCAAAGCAAACTACCGGTTTAATGAACATTATCTCATCGATGTGAGCTTGCGTGCTGATGGTTCTTCACGGTTTGGTTCTCAGCATAGCTGGGGATATTTTCCATCCGTCGGCGCGGGGTGGCGTGTGAAACAAGAGGGTTTCCTTAAAGATGTGAACGTCATCAGCGACCTGAAGCTACGCGCGAGCTATGGAATTATCGGTAACCAGAATGGTATCGGCAACTTTGCAGCTCAGGGATTGTGGTCAGGAAGCTCACCGTATCAAACTAATCCAGGTATCTCACCGCAGCAGTTGGCAAACCCTGACCTGAAGTGGGAAACCACAAGTCAGTTCAACATCGGACTTGACGCCTCTTTGCTCAATGATCGTGTCTCTTTTGAATTCAACATTTATAATAAATACACAACCAATGGACTGCTTCTCGTAGCACTTCCATCGAAGACTGGGTTTTCAAACTATTGGAAGAACGGCGCCGAAATCAGCAACAAAGGATTTGAGTTCGCGATCACCTCTCAGAACATCAGGACCCCAGATTTTTCATGGACGACAAGCTTCAACATCTCCCGAAATGTTAACAAGATTGAGAAGCTTGAGAACCCGCTACGCTACGGCAGCCGCGATCTGATTCTCCAGCAGGAAGGCTATCCGTTGTATTCGTTCTGGGTGTATAAAGAACTTGGTGTCGATCCGCAGACGGGCGATGTAATTTATGACGAAGTGGTTAAAGATGGTAAGATCACAACTGAAGATCGCCGAATCTATGGAAGCATATGGCCAGACTTCTTCGGAGGCCTCACTAATAACGTCACATACAAAGGATTTGATCTCTCCGCTTTCTTCGCTTTCCAGTATGGGAATGAAATCTATAATCATAACAGGTTCTTCGGAGAGGGTGGTGGAGCGCGCGATGCGGCCCGCGTAATCTTCAAACATAACGCCTCACGCTGGCAGCAACCCGGAGATATTACTGACGTACCTCGCCCTGATGGTGTGAACGTGAACAACTACCGCGATGGAGGGAGTCGCTGGCTCGAGGACGGGTCATTCATCCGCCTGCGTTCATTGACATTGGGATATACCATTCCTGCAAATGTTGCAAAGAGATGGAATGTTTCAACTGCCAGGGTATACGTCGCCGGGAGCAATCTCTTGCTCTTTACGAACTATACAGGTCTGGATCCCGAATCCGCCGCCAGCAGCAGCCAGAATGAACAGGGAATCGACCTTGGAACACCACCACAGCCCCGCAGTATTCAGCTTGGTGTAAATCTGACCTTTTAACCGCTCAATGATTTAGTTATGCATCTTTTCAATTCAAGAATATATACTACGGTTCTCGCAATCACTGTGTCGCTGGTGATCTCATCGTGCGATGATTACCTCGAGGTTAAGCCAAAAGACGCTCTTTCCACAACGGATGAGGTAATCGTCGACAAAGCATCAATCGAATCTTCCTTACGTGGCCTTTACAGCGCGTTGGGTGACGGTGGCTACTACGGAACTTCATTCCAATCCATCGGATACCTCTCTGGTGACAATATTCAATGGACCGGTTCACAGTCGCAGGTCCAGGAGTTCATCAATCACAAAGTAAATGCTGAGAATGCCACGATCAGCTCAGCGTGGAACGCAATCTACCGGACGATCAACCGCGCCAACAACATCATCGCGGCGGCACCGAATGTCAACGACGCCACGCTGACTGCAGCATTGAAGAATCAATACCTGGGCGAAGCCTACTTCATACGCGGACTCGCTTACTTCGATCTGGCAAGAACCTGGGGTGGTGTGCCAATAATCACATCTCCCACGACAAAAGCAGGTGAGAACGCCGACGTTCCCAAAAGTTCCGTGGCACAAACCTATGCGCAGGCAGTCAACGATCTTAACGCCGCAGAGCCTTTGCTCCCCGAAACCACAGATCGCCATCGCGTTACTAAGAAAACAGTGTGGGCGCTCAAGTCACGTTATTACCTCTACCAACAGGATTTCCCGAACGCTGAATTGTATGCAACCAACGTCATCAACGATTCGAGATATAAACTGGTAAAGCCTTACAATACTTTCTTTGCCTCCAACGCCAGGGGTACTGATGAATCGGTTTTCGAAATCTTTTACAACGGAACCACTGAGGTAAATGCTCACCGTAACCAGTGGCAGCCACAAACAAACGGAGGAACCAGACAGTGGGCGCCAAATGAAACGATAATCAATCTACTCAATGATCCTGCAGTCGGAGGGAATCGGAGCACCCTGGTGGCAAAGGACAATCAGAATCGTTGGTACGGAAATCTTTACTACCGCACTCCCGCATCCGATCCGTCTTACATTATCCGTATCGCTGAGCTGTACCTGATTCGTGCAGAAGCAAGAGCAAAGCAGGATAAGCTGGCAGAGGCAATTTCCGACCTCAATGCTGTACGTGACAGAGCTGGCCTTGAAGGTACTACCGCAACGACAAAAGAAGAAATCCTTCAGGCCATTGAGGATGAAAGAAGAATTGAGTTCGCATTCGAGGCACATCGCTGGTTCGACCTCGTAAGAACGGGACGGGCCGAAGAGGTACTGAATATCTCAGAACCCTTCAGACTGGTCATGCCGATACCGGCGGAGCAAATTCTTGTTGACGATGCAATTGAGCAAAATGAAGGTTACTAAACATTAACAAAACGAGCTATGGAACCTACAGAATTACCCGTCGCAGAGGTTGAGACAACACGCACATATCAGCAAACGAGAAGAATGCCCAAAAATATTGAAGGAGAGCCGGAGCTGAACAACGGTGCATGGAACACTTATGAAAGAGTAGCTTTCCGTTTCTTCTTTCTGTACTTCGCACTACAGATTGTTCCATTGGACTGGAAGTATTACCGGGACCTTGCAGCACTCGATTGGTCGTTCTTCCACTTCAGCAACCTCTTTTACCTCGCACGATATGCACCAAGGATCTTCGGAGAAGTCCCCGCCCTGTTCGACTGGTTGTTCATTGCATTGACTGCGCTGGTAGGCACCGTTGCATGGGGAATTGTGGACCAAAAAAACAATCAGTATAACAATCTCTATTACTGGCTACGAGTTGCACTGCGATACAGACTTGCAGCGGCATTACTCGTCTATGGTTTCATCAAATTCTTTCCGATGCAGATGCCAGAGCCGTCATTAAGTAACCTGAACACGAACTATGGTGATATCACTCATTGGAAAGTATTCTCCCTCAGCGCAGGCATCGTACCAGGGTATGAGTCATTCCTCGGATTGGTCGAAATCATTGCTGCCCTTCTTTTGCTGTATAGAAAAACAGCATCAATAGGCGCTTTCATTATCATTCCGTTTACCGGCAACGTAGTGATGTCGAACCTCGCGTATGAGGGAGGCGAATTTGTTTATAGTCTTCTCCTTGTCTCCTTCGCATTATTCATTCTTGCATATGACGTTCCAAGATTACTTGCCCTGACATCGTTCGAGAAAACAACATTCCCTCCGAAATTCAAGCCGGTCTTCTCAGACTCCGCAAGAAACTGGAGGGTTATTGCAAAGAGCTCATTCATCTTCGTTTTCGTCCTGCTTTATGGTTCCAGAACTTATGCAAGTTACCATACAGATATATACCAATATCCCGCCACGGGCGGCCTTCCTGAAGCAAGAGGTCTTTACAACGTCACACAATTCAAACTCAACGGCGTTGATTATCCTTACTCTCCCAATGACCCTGTGCGCTGGCGAGATGTAGTCTTCGAACAATGGGCGACCCTCAGCGTGAGGTCGAACAAACCAGTGGAGATCGAAACAGTTACAACAGAAGAGATTCACACGAAAGATCACGACAGGGTCTATGAACTCTCCGGGATCGGAGGGCGCCACTATTATTCCTACAGGATAGATTCAGTGAATCATCATATCTTACTTCAGAACAGAAATAAGAACCACTCCGGTGATCACTTCACCCTCGAATATGATCGTCCATCAAAAGACAGGATCATTCTTTCCGGCGTAAACTCAACGCGTGATTCCATCCACGTTGTACTCGACAGAATAGATAAGAAATACCTCCTTGAGGAAGCCGCAAAATCCGGCAGACGCAGAGGACTACAATTATAATGTTAACTGAACCACCCCGCATATGACAAGCTCCAACATTAACAGCGCTATACGCGACACCGATATCCGAAACGATGGTGATCAACCGGAAGAGAAAAAACCATGGAGGTCGTGGCATCTTATCGCCTTCAGAACATCATTCATATTCTTCATAAGCATTTGCATTCCAAACAATCCTGAATGGTATAGACATGTCATCAACATAGATTGGACAAACCTGCATTACAGGGACCTGTACGACATAGCGCGTTTTGGATCTGGGTTGAACTTCTTTGGTAACACCATCTTTGGCAGTACCCTCCAGGGGTATGCAAACTGGATCATCACGTTGGTCTTTGCCATCATAGGTGGAGCCATCTGGACTTACATCGATCAGAAAAGAAAGCCTCAGCCTACGGAATACAGTGTTCTCTATTACTGGTTGCGTGCCATCGTGAGGTACAGAGCTGCCATTGGTATCATCGGCTTTGGATTTACGAAACTCTTCCCCGTGCAAATGCCATATCCTGGAGAAGGACTTTTGAATACTGACTTCGGTGATTTCACCGCACAGAAGATCTATTGGCTCTCCATTGGTATCGTACCCTGGTATCAGGTGTTCGCCGGTGTGGTTGAAATCACTGCAGGCGCACTTTTGTTCTTCAGAAAAACAACACTCGTTGGGGCAGCACTTTTGTTTGGCGCGCTTGGCGACATTGTGTATGTAAACTTCGCATACGACGGTGGCGTGCACGTATACAGTTCCTATTTCGTCCTGCTCTCGGCATTTCTGATGGTGCACTACATTCCCGCACTGTATGATCTGTTGATTCGTGAAAAGCCAGCTTCCTTGAAAAGTTACTATCCTTCCTTTTCGAAGACATGGCAACAAGCTACCCGTGTTAGTATAAAGTCTGCGACCATTGCCGTCTTTCTGGTGCTGTTCTTTTACCTGCAATGGATCAACTTTCTTTATGACCCTTATAAGCAACCATCCTCTAAAGGCGTCACTGCGCTGAGAGGTTATTACAACGTGACCACATTCAAACTCAACGGACAAGATATTCCTTACTCACCGCTGGACACCGTGCGGTGGCAGGAAGCCTCGTTCGAGAAATGGACGTCGCTTACCTATAAAGTAAACAAACCTGCACCGCTCGATCTTTCAAATGGCGGCGGCGATCCCCAGCGTGATATCAACCGTACATTCGAGCTTACCGGTACGGCTGGCGGACGAAGAGTCTTTCATTACTTTGCTGACACCATCGAAAACACCCTGTACCTCCAGGATAAATACAAAGCACGTCCCGACAGAAGAAATGCTGTCGCCGGTGCGGGTGGTGATGGCCCCGGTAATGGAGCTCTTCCAGAGCAGAGGCCCGATATTCCTTCAAACAGGAGTGGAAGACTCTACAGTGATGAGTGGATCAACGAGAAGGCCTGGGCGAATATCGGAAACGAAGTAGACTTCATTGACAAACGCGCAGCGTCAACCCGTCGCGACCGCGAGTTTGCGGAAGCAGGAAAGAAGTTCGACAAACGAAACCGGATGGTTTTGACATACAATACCACCGATGGTAATCGCGTAATCCTCGAAGGAATAAATGAAAACCAGGATTCTATTTACGTCGTGCTTGACCGCGTAGACAGAAAATACGCATTATCAAAGAGCGACCTGGTCGCAGGGAAATATTGATTTGACATGAAGATTCCACCACCAGTTTCTGAATTATCGATATTCAGCAGTATCACGCTAAAGATGATTCCATGTGCGTCGCTTGCATTCATCTTGCTGATGTCCTGTGATCATAACCCCGGCGGTAACGAAATTTCTACTACCGATACAACGCACTGGCCATCCTCATTTCGCTTTGGCAGGCTTGCACTATCCTCCGAAATCGACTCACTGAATATAGATGTGAGTCCGGATGGTGAAGGCCTGCCTCCTGGAAGAGGAGATGTCTTGGAAGGAAAGAGAGTGTACGAGAAGCAGTGCGCCCTTTGCCACGGAAAAAATGGAACAGAGGGACCATACAACAAACTTGTTTCAGGATCATCTGACGGCCAACGCACAGACAAAACAGTAGGAAACTACTGGCCATACGCCACGACGCTCTATGACTACGTGAATCGCGCCATGCCTTACAACGCGCCGGGTACGCTAACACCCGATGAAGTGTACAGCCTCACAGCCTTTCTCCTCTACAGGAACAACATCATTGATTCGGCAACAGTGCTGGATGCAACTAACCTCGCCAAAATTGAAATGCCTGCAAAGGACATTTTTGTTAATGACGACAGAACAGGAGGGCCGGTAATACGATGAAATCAGAAACTAACAACTCCGGTAAAATAACCCGGAGGGGCTTACTCGGTGGGGCGGCAATGGCTGCGGTCGTCGCGGTACAAACCTCATTCGGTAAGGTCTTACAAAAAGGAGTGACTCTCGCAGAGTTGCCAATGGACCCGACTAAAAAACAAGGTCCTCCGCCAGGAATCCTTGGCACCCGCTCACCCTATGAAAAATCGCTCAGGCTTCCATCGGATACATCATCGCGGACGCCCTTGCAGGATTTATTTGGAACAATAACTCCGTCCGATCTTCATTATGAACGACATCACGGAGGTGTGCCCTTAATAGATCCAGATAGGTATGAGATACTCATACACGGTATGGTGGACAGACCGATGATCTTTACCCTTCGTGATCTGAAGAAGTTTCCGTCCGTATCAAGAACAATGTTTTTGGAATGCTCGGGGAACTTCAGAGGTAATAAAGAAACCTTGTCGCCACAGGAGATTTGCGGCCTCACCAGCCAGAGTGAATGGACCGGTGTGATGTTGTCCACATTATTTCGTGAGGTAGGCGTTCGACCTCAGGCAACATGGTTTCTGGCTGAAGGATCAGATGCGGCCGTAATGACGAGAAGTATCCCTGTGAAAAAAGGGTGGGAGGATACCATGCTGGCGTATGCACAAAACGGAGAGGCCATTCGCCCGGAACAAGGTTATCCGGCACGACTGGTTCTTCCAGGGTGGGAGGGTAACACCTGCGTAAAGTGGATCAGAAGGATTGAGCTTTCCGACAAACCATTCATGACTCGGGAGGAGACATCCAAATACACAGAATCTATTGGCGGAGGAAAGGTAAGGCAGTTCAGCTTCGTAATGGATGCGCGCTCAATCATCACGTATCCCGCTTATCCCGCGAAAGCCGAAAAGGGATGGATAGAGATTCGTGGAATCGCTTGGAGCGGGAGAGGAAAAGTTCTGAAGGTAGAGGTGAGCACTAATGCCGGAAAAACCTGGAGTCAGGCAACATTGCAAACACCAGTGCTGGACAAAGCTCACACCGCATTTCGGTTCCTATGGCATTGGGATGGTAATACGACGGAAATTATGAGTCGCGCTACAGACGAAACGGGGTATACGCAGCCTTTCTACCAAGAGCTTTCAGAGGCAAGGGGCGGACACTCAGGATATCATTTCAACTCAATCACGCGATGGCTTGTCCAAAAATCAGGAGAAATAGTCCTTGTTCCTGAAAGTAAACGAAGCTAATCTACCTTGTGGCCAAATTAGAAAAGAGAGATTTCGACGCCGTCGTCGTAGGGTCCGGACCCAACGGACTGGCTGCTGCCATTACATTGCAGAGTAAAGGCCTTTCTGTCCTTCTTGTTGAAGGCAAAGAAACCATCGGCGGTGGACTTCGCAGCGCAGAGATAACATTCCCCGGATTTGTTCACGATATCTGTTCTGCAATACACCCGATGGCCGCAGCATCACCGTTCTTTCAAACACTGCCTTTACAGCAGTATGGACTTGAGTGGATCACTCCCGATCACGCAGCAGCACACCCATTTGATGATGGTACTGCTGCGGTTATTCATAAGTCAATCCAGGAAACAGCCACGGCCCTGGGTCCGGATAAAGAAGCCTACGAAAAACTAATCACACCCCTCGCATCGGATTTCCCGTCATTGGCCAATGACATCCTGGGTCCTCTACGATTCCCAAAGGATCCTCTGAGGCTTGCCTCCTTCGGACTGAAGGCTCTTCAACCAGCAACATTGCTCGCCCGGAAGTTTGAAACCAGAGAGCTTCGCGGCTTGTGGGCAGGCATGGCAGCACATTCCATTCTTCCACTTGATAAGATTGCGACTTCGGCCATAGGATTGGTGCTGATGGCTGCGGCTCATGTCAACGGTTGGCCTATCCCGAAAGGAGGATCCCGTTCAATTGCAACCGCGTTAGCACTACACTTCGAGGCCTTGGGAGGAACGATTCAGACAAATTACTTTGTACGCTCACTAAAGGATCTGCCTTCATCCCATGCCGTACTCTTTGATATAAGCCCAAGGCAACTTCTACAGATTGCAGGACATAAATTCTCCGGCGTCTACGCAAATCAATTGGGTCGCTACCGCTATGGCATGGGAGTCTTTAAAATCGACTGGGCATTGGATGCACCTATTCCCTTTGCCGCTGAGGCGTGCAGATCAGCAGGCACCATCCATCTTGGCAACACGCTCGAAGAAATTGTTGATTCCGAAAAAACTGCCTGGAACGGAAAGCATCATGAAGCACCTTTTGTACTCCTTGCACAACAAAGTCTTTTCGACGACACCAGAGCGCCCAAGGGGAAGCATGTCGCCTGGGCATATTGTCATGTGCCCAACAATTCTAACGTCGATATGACTTCACAAATAGAAAAGCAGGTAGAACGGTTTGCGCCAGGCTTCCGCGGTACCGTCCTTATGCGGAGGACCATGAACGCGCAACGGATGGAGCAATATAATCCTAACTACATCGGAGGTGATATAAATGGCGGCGCTGCCACGATCAGCCAGTTATTTACGCGTCCTGCACTGCGGCTCTCGCCGTACAGAACCTCAGCAAAAGGATTATATCTCTGCTCAGCTTCAACTCCTCCCGGCGGTGGAGTTCACGGCATGTGCGGCTATCACGCTGCACAACAGGTGTTGAAAGATATCTTCAAGTATTGACCGTGACGCAAAGGCCAGGAGCCAAAAAACCTCGACATCAAAAAAAGGCGCTCCCTGATCCCTATACGCAGATTTTCCGTCTCCAACACTTTGAAGGAGCAAAAATAAGCCACATATTCCACGCTAATTTTAATTCGAAATGCAAAAGATCTACCTGAGTGATTCCGGTCCGAAAGTCTCTGCCGCAGTATACAGCTTCTATCGTTGGGTAGGTGACTCCAAAGACAACGCGCGCGATTCAATGGAAAGAACAATCGACCTGTGCCTTGATCTGGGAATCAATACATTCGATCTCGCAGACTATTACTACAACCATTTGTGTGAGGATCTGTTCGGCGAAATTCTGGGAAAGAAAAAATTCAAAAGAGAAGACGTTGTATTGTTTACAAAATGTGGTCTCCGGTTTCCCAATCCGTCACAGCCAGAGGTACGCATCAGATACATTGATACTTCCGCCAAACATATTCGGAAAAGCATTGAGGAATCCCTCAGGAAGTTAAGGACTGACTACATCGATATCTTCCTGCTTGATCACCTTGACTCTATTTCAAACCTCGAAGAGACAGCCATCGCCCTTGAGCAGGCATTGCGTTCAGGACAAATAAGAAACATCGGCGTCGCAAACTTCTCTGTGTTTCAGCATCAATTGCTGAGTTCTTACCTGCAAAGCGCAGTAGTAACCCATCACCTGGAACTGAACCTGCTGAATACATCCGCCCTGAAGAACGGCCAGATGGATTACATCAAACAAAGATATATGCGCCCTCTGGCATCCGCTCCCCTCGCCGGCGGAAAGATCGCATACGCAAACGATGAGATTGCTGTTAAGCTCAGGAACAAACTTCATTCTCTGACACCTAAATACAACAAGGACATCGAATCAATAGCCGTTGCATGGCTGATCAAACTGGGTGCTCTTCCTCTCATTGGTACGAAAGAGGAACAGAGGATCAGGAACATCGCCGCAGCCTTTGATATCGAACTCGATCATCAGGATTGGTACGATCTCCTGCAGGCAGCTGACTAACATTCCGCGCGTATAGGGTAGTGGTGGGTTATCAAGATAAACTCACATCTAATTGCTCAACTGCGGCGATTACCGTTCTAGTTGAACTACTGGAAGGACTCTGTCCTACGGAAGTTTAATTCTTCGTCGATAGTAGCTGATCCCCACTCGCATGACATCATAGACCAACGCGACAGCAAGAATCGCCGCTGCGATCAATAGTCCGTATATTCCAATTAAGTTATAGGCGAATCCACCCGCGACGCAACCAAGGAAAAAGAAACTTATGATAGTCATGCGGAGGAAAATGCTTTGCGACAACTGTCCCTTCTGATCCCTTTGTCTGTAGAAAAACAACTGGGCCAACTCTATTCCAAGATCAGTAAACAATCCTGTCAGGTGTGTGGTTCTCACCGTTGCTTTTGATACCTGGGTCACCAGCGCATTCTGCATTCCCATCGCAAACAATAACATTCCCGCAAGCCACTGACGGGTAATAACAGATTCAGTAAATAAAATCGAAACTACTATGAGAAGGATGATCTCAAGAATCAAAGGCAGCGCGTGTGACCTTGACGGATTTCGCCGCAGCGCCCATTCAACCAATAGACCGCACAAAAATGCACCGGAGAGGAACGACAAAATGTAAATGAAGAACGTGAGAGCCCTCTGGTATTCCGAACGCCCCGCTTCTTCAGCAAAGAAGGCAAAATGCCCCGTGACATTCGTCGTCAGCGTACTGAGTGCAAGCACTCCTGCAACATTGACAATCCCTGCTACCGTGGAAAGCATTGACGCCAATCGTAGATTATGCCTGAATGTGCGCGGCTTACCCTGTCTGAACATCTTCAGCTGAAAGAATCAAAACTAAACCACACGAAGATAGCCATTCAGAAACATTTCCCTGAAAAACTTTTCTTCCCCAACATCTACTCCCAGGGACTAAGATTCCTGTCCTGACGTCGAAGCCGAACAACAGAGCAACCATTCACATGATCTTATCAAACATTCCTTGCTTTTACAAATTTAGTGGGTTATAATTGTCCGATTAACACTTATAACCAAGTATCATCACGACGCCATGTTGTGAAACTCTGAATAAAAAGCGTACAACAACATCCTATCAATACGACAACTGCACCAGAATCATGCGAAAACCGACCATACCCGCTCTGCTTATCATCCTTAATCTCTTGCTGGCGCACAACGTAGCAGTGGCCCAGGCGAAGTTATACCACCACATGTTTTCACTTTCGGAAGTGTCGCTTCTCGAAAGTCCTTTTAAACATGCGCGGGATCTCAATATCAAGGTCCTGCTTGAATATGATGTAGATCGTCTGTTACATCCCTATCTGAAAGAAGCCGGGCTGACACCGAAGGCTGCGGGCTATCCTAACTGGGAAGGCCTTGACGGACACGTCGGCGGACATTACCTCTCGGCGCTGGCCATGAATTATGCTTCCACAAAAGATGCCGAATGCAAGAAGCGGATGGATTACATGATCTCTCTCCTCAGACAATGTCAGGATGAAAACTCTAAACGTCATGCAGAGTGGGGGAAAGGTTATGTCGGCGGCGTTCCCAACAGCGTTCAGATCTGGTCCACATTTAAGAAGGGAGATTTCAAGGCATATCAATCCGCCTGGGTGCCCTGGTACAACGTTCACAAGATGTACTCCGGACTGCGGGATGCATGGATGTACGGCGGGAGTGAAGAGGCAAAAGAAATGTTCCTGAAGTTCTGCGACTGGGCAATCGATCTGACTGACGCATTCAGCGAAGAACAAATGCAGACAATGCTCGCGACAGAACACGGAGGAATGAA